>VGYL01000580.1 GCA_016872975.1 Planctomycetota bacterium | reverse complement strand
ACGTGGCCTGGCTCACGCCGCGGCTGTGGAAGGAACGCTACGCGGAGAACCCGCTGAGGTCGGCGATCGACCGCCGGTAGCACAAGCCAGATTGCCGGCGCAAGGCTCCGAGGGTTGACCGCTTACACTTCGGAAGCTGTCTCCTGAGTTCAGTAGCAAGTCCATCAGATACGGCAATGTGATGAGGAGATGTCAGCAGATGCAATCCCAGGAGAGCGCTCGGTCCGGCCTTCGGTGGGTTATGCCAGTGCAGAACGAGCGCAACTCTTGGAGCCAGGGACCTCGCAAGCATCCCCGAGGCAGCATGGAAGTGAATGTGGATGAGTCCTGGTTGCACCTGGCAAATGAGCGCTCCAAGATCCCATCCGAAGGTTCCGTGGAGACCCCAAGGACGCCGGAGAAGTCTGAGATTCCATCCGGCTCTGACAAGATGCGTGTGCCAGTCTCGGGGCTGCTGGGACACAGGCAAGCCCAGCCAAGTCTCCCATCTCCTCCCACGCAAGTCCTCGCCCAGAGCCTCCAGATGCGCAACAAAGGCCCCACCATGGAATGGGGAGTACTCTGCTAAGTGTAAGACCGCGCGGCCGATTCTCCATCCTCCTTCCTGTGCGTCCCGGAAACTCCATCCCATTGTCCTGCAGCAGACTCACCGTGCGCCACCCTTCCCTCCGAGCAGGCGGCGTAGGCTTCCGGAATGCCGAGAAGCCTACTCAACTCCGTTCGAGATCTCTTCCGGCCTCGCGTCGCCGTACTTTGCCAGAATCCAGCCCACGTCACGCTGCCTCTCGGTAGTAGTACCGTAACAGACCCGTAGTCCGCGAAAACTCCCTAACCGTTTGCTCACGCCCATCTACGACGATCCCATGCTACGCTCGACAGCCTTATGGGAACAATGCTATCCGCCCTGCTCCCAGCCTTTGCGCTCCCGATGCTTCGCGCCCGGATCGTTGACCCGGATCAGACCCCGCGAGCGCCCCCCCGCCTATTCACCCCGACTCCTTCAACTCCAAGGTCAGCTGCTTCTACCCGAGATGAGGTTTTCGCGGACCACGACGTGTATTGGTCATGACTACCGCAAGGTCACTTTGCCTTACGCGAAATCGATCGGCTGGAGATCGGCGTGTCCCGACTTCTTGGCCTCTGATTCCCGAATCTACCACGACCTCGCCGCACGCCGAATCTGCTGCCATGGCACGCCTCGACCACCCGACAAATCATCGGGGTTGCCTCCCTGCTCGATATGTTCGATATCCCGCAGGATCCTTACAATCTCTGGATCGCCAACACGCCCGGAAATCGACATACTCGTTAGAGCATTAAGTTCGGGAGGTGTCTCCTGTGACCCACTGCTCATGAACACGAGTTCCAGCCCCAGGTGGGAAGGCTCCATTGCGTGTCTTATCTGATCGACGATCTCCCCGGCATTGTCCAGCGCGGTAGGATACTCGGGGTACATGTAAGGCTTCTTCTCCCTGCCGTGGTCGCAAGGATCTGACACAGTCACATAAGCGATGAGTTTCGTCGAATCGCCGCGGGCGTAGTAGCCCAGACGCGCATCAGACGGCAGGCTTGCGATCTCAAAGCCGGTCGGCAACCAGATGTTCTTCTCTTCAGGCCACATGAATCGCAATACCCTGCCAACCAATGGTGAAGCATGGAGAACCGCCAACGCCTCCTCCGAACCACCGCTCCTAGAGAGATCGCAGGTCCGGAAACGCAACTCTCGTAACTCCCGGTACCAATGCTCGAGCGCTTCTCGCACGTCCATCGACCCCGCCATCAGTTCACGTATTCGATCGACACGTCCGAATTCATCGACCAGGTCCGAGGCGGCTCCGCAGTCGTCCCAACGGCCACCGATCCGGCAGCGGAACCTGTCGCCGACCCAGAGCTCGCTGCCGTCCCAGCGCACAGGCACCTCTGGTCCGGAGATCCGTAGACCGTCGATCCACAGGTGTTTGTTCTCCGGAATCGTTATCGAGTCCGTGAATGTTCCCAGTTCCTCCCCCTTGGTCAATACGGGACCAGCCAGAAGGAGAAGAATAGTACAGGGAATTGACCTCAGACTTGCTCTCATGGCTTTCTCTCCTCTCATCGGTCCAGCCCGTCTCACTAATTAACCAAGACCAGGCGGGTTGTCGCCGAGCCATCGCGCGCAGTCCAGAGGCGTGCGAAGAAGACACCTCCGTGCATCTTTCGCCCGGCTGCCGTTCTTCCCAACCAGGTGAATTGGTGGTCGCCCGCTTGTAAGTCGCCATCCCAGAGTGTGCTGACGCGTCTCCCGGCCACGTCGTAGATGTTCAGCGCGACACGCTGTGCCGCCCGGAGCCGGAAGCCGATGCGTGGAGCGGTCCCGGCGTTACCAGCTGCTCTCAACTGAAGGGGCTCGGAAGCATCTGGCTCGGCGTCCTCCACTGAAGTCGCTACGCTGCCTCGATATCGGACCATCGTGCCCATCGCGGCGACCGATCGCAGGAAGTCCTTCAGGAAGGGGTACTGAGTCTTCGCTCGTAATTTCGCATTCCAGATTATTCTCGGCCACTCCGTTCCGGTCTCCGCGTCCCCCAGTGTCGCGCCCAGCACCTCCGTCCAGAGATGCTCGTGTTGGTCGTAGCCACCTTCTGAGTGACCAGTAGCAAAGGCTATCCTCGTACCAGACACAGGAGCGAAAAGACCGGCACGCAGATGCCAGGTTTCCGCTAATCGATCCCACCCAGCCGTCTGGCAGCTTGGGAGAATGGCGACCAAGCTCTGCTGCCGTGTCAGCCGCGACTGCCAGTCATATCCGTTACTGCAGAGGAACCGACCCGGCCAGGTGTTTGGCGAGGTAACTGAACCGTAGCCACACACCACATCGATGCCGGCGTTCACGGCGGTGGTGAATGCCTCTTCCCTTTCAGCACAAGTGCTGCCCGGGAAGTCAGATTGCCTCAGGTGCACGAGCGTGTAGCCTGTCGCGGTGTGAGAAGCGACCAAGGCCTCAAGGGCTTCATCAGCTTGCGGAAAAGGAGGATAAGGTGGATTCGCCCCAACATCGCCGTGGAGGAAAAGGACCCGTCGTGTCATCCCCTCCTGCGCCTCGTAGCGTTGTGCCGATTGGCCAAGCGCGATCACCTCTGCTGCCAATGTTGCTGGAACCAAGTAGACCGGGACATCTTCCGTCTCGTCTCCACCTATGTTGCCACTCATCCCGATGTCGTAGCAGGACGAGCCCCAACATCCATCAGCTGGATCCTCGAAAACCCCTATTTCAATGAATCCCGCGTCCGGGTCACCAACCAGCGCAAGGACAGGCTTGACCGGGTAGCGACGGCCGTTACAATCTGGATAGCTCTCGTTGCAGATTGTATTGTCGTCGACGATCGTTCTCGCGACTTCCTGGGCCTCCGCAACCGACCCATCTCCCAGAAAGAGGCGCACGTCCCAACCAAGGGACACGAGGGTATCTCTCTCACGAAAGGCGAGGTCATAGTGGGCAGACGCTGCGTAGACGGCGACGTCACATCCGTCGGCTGGCGGTTCCTCTAAGGGCACTCCCAACCGGCCTCCTCCCTGAAGATCTTCGACCCATGTGGGCCAGTCCTCCACGCTAACGCTGGCCGGGACCTCCAAGCTGCTCCCGTCAGTCCCTATTGGAGTCCATGGCCGGTTCGTCCCTGACGCCGCCAGCATTGCGTTCCAGTCCGACTCCGATGGCCTAGCAGTTCGTTCGAAGGGGTCGGACCAGGTTTGCCGGAGTGAACGATCCAGCTCGACCAGGCCTAGGACTTCGTACCCATCCAACGGGAGCCCTCCTTCTACTACCGATGACTGCGGCTCAGGTCCAAGGCCTACGGTCGCAAGAAGCTCTCCATTCTTTGGATACTCCGATCTGCTCCGGTAGCCTAGGATCCGCAGCTCTCTCCCCCCTCCTAGATCCCCGGTGCACCAGACCGTGTCGCCGAATGCTCCGTAACGGGCGAACAGCGGCGAGATCACCCCACAGGAGCGCTCTGTGCTTGGCGTCCAGAGGTCCCCTCCATCCCCGAAGAGAAACCCGTTGGCCTCAGGCCCCGCCTCCACAGCGCACTGGATCGTGTTCAGCGTCGATTCTCGGTCGAATGCCATGCACCCCAACACATCATAGAAGATCGTGTGAAAGTCGGCGCATGCTGTCATGATCGCAATAGTCTGCCCATAGCCTCCGCGTAGCGGGGAATTCGGGAAGGGAGCAGACGCACCGTAGCATGCGAAGATCAGCGCCACAGAGTTGGCGGGCGCGCTATTGAAACGATTCGCGATGCCTATTGCCGTGATAATCAAGACGCCGCCCTGTTGTCCGTGCGTGCACTCGACGAAGCCCACGCTCCCCGGCGCTTCCAGCTCGTCCGGTTGGTATCCATGCTGCTGGATCAGTTTGGTTCGCGCAGTTTGAGCCAGAGCAGGTGACCAGAAGTTCCCAACCACAAGGCCCCCGTCCTGGTTGCCATGCGTAACGAAGGCCGAAATCCCTGAGTCCTTGTAGAACGTGTAAAGGCTGTCGATCTGGTTCTTCAGTTCGGTGACAATCTGGTTGCTCGCAGATTGGTAGGCCCGGGAGTTGATCCGGACCGGCGGGGAGTACGCGTAGAGTCCCGCCAGAACTACACTTCCTGCCGTCTTCTGATTCTCACTGCAGTCGCAGGAGGCGTCTCCATCGAAGTAGTCCTGGCCAAAGTAGAACATGGCCCTCCGATCGGTCGAACCAGGCGATGCTGTTCCAGGATCACTACTGCAGGCGACATGGTTTGAGGTCGGGGCTCTTCCGGCTTTCGTGTGGGTGACTCCATTGGGTGAAGCGACCGGTGCTACTCTCCTGACGGGCAGAGGCCTGATGGAGGATAGCCGGTCATGGATGACAAGATGCTGTATTCGAGGTTG
>VGYL01000579.1 GCA_016872975.1 Planctomycetota bacterium | reverse complement strand
CCGCCATCGACCACCCGTCGCGAGCAAAAATGATGCCGAGGACCCGCGCGAGAGGAACGGGGTTCGCCGGACGCTTACCATCCCAATGCAGGCCGGTTCCCCCACCACTCACCACGTACTTCATCCGCTGGGCGGGCGTGGCGTTCAGAAGACGGGGAAAATACGCCAGCGGAACCCCGAGCGTACGCCCGTCCACCAAATCGACCCACATGGTGTCCTCATCGAACCTGACCTGCCTTGCCAAAGCATCAGACACCAGAGTGCTCATTCCAATATCTCCGATCAGTTCGCGGTTTTCTACAGCAACGCCAGGCAGCTCGCGCAACTCACCAGAAGTCAACCCATACGCACGCGCCACTCCAGGCTCCGGCTCCAACCAGAATTTCGCGACGCACTCGGTCTTTCGCACGTGGATGTGCAATGGCTCCAACGGGTCGCCCTCGTTCGAGTGGAAGAAGAACCGAAAGCCCTTATATCTGCATATGCCCGCCATGGCGACAGGTCACATCGTCACGACCAATACTTCCAGGCTTTTCGGCCGGCCAACGGTAATTACACCGGCTAGGCGAGCCGCCCCACAACCCATCCGTCGGACGAAATTCGGGGGCCTTCATGGGCAAGCGTTCATCCACCCTCGCGTACCAAGAGTTCGCCGCAAAGGTCCGACGGAGTTCGCATTATCATCCCTGCCGTCAGCTTGTGGCGCGATGCCTACCGATTGAAATGGCGGTAGAAATCTCTGCGGCTTCCGCTCCGCAGGACGAGGATGCGCAGGACGTTCCGCTGGAGGGTGTAGGCGATGCGGTAGCTGCCCGAGCGGATGCGCCAGATGGCCTCCTGGCCTTTGCTCTGCTGGGCGTCGGGCGGGAAGGGTTTTTCGGTGAGGGCATCGCTCCGTTCGGCGATCTGCCGTTGGACCTTCTTGGGCAGGGCGGCCAGGACTTTGAGGGCCTGGCGGTCGATCTCGATCCGGTAGCTCATGGCGGGTTACAGGCCCAGTTCTTTCTTCGCCTTCTCCCAGGCCACCATATCCTTGCGTTTGAGGGCTTTACGGGCGAGATCCAGGTCCATGCGATCTTCCAGGGCCTCCAGCAGTTCGGCGTCCTCGTAGGGCACGACGGCGAACAGCGGCTTGCCGCTGCGGGTGACCGTAATGCGTTCGCCCCCGTAGCTGACGCGGTTTCCCAGATCGGCGAGTTGCTGGCGAAATTCACTGGCGGCAAGAACGGCCATTTGCCTGTTTTGGAGACCGAGAGCGCATATTCGACCGCCTGATAGTCGTGCCCTTTCAGCTCTGGCCAGCGATCCAAAACCTCTTCATCGGCAGCTTCACGCGTGACAGGTCGCGCCGGGCCGGCACGCGTTCTCCAATGAGAGTTTCCCTCATCATAGAACACGGTATGGGTCTCAGGGTCAAAACCCTGCCGACGGGCCTCAGCATTGGCAGTCCGGATGATCTCTTCCCTGGAGAGCACGCTCTTACCGCCTCCCTTGGGTTACCCCTCTGAAGCATGCGTTCCTTGTTTCTCCTCAACCCTCTGTGTCTTGGGGCGTCGGCATGATGTCGTGCACGTGCACACGACGACACAGACGAGCACCATCAAGATCTCCCCGAGAATACTCATAGTCAGTTCCCTTCTTCTGGGGGGATCACAGGATCACACCTCGAATTGGAGATTACTCTCTCCGGGACGCCGGCTGACCGTCTCGGCTTACGTGCTGATGGGCAGTTGACCGCCCCACGCGGATGTCGTCAACATAGATCGTCCCCGTACCGCCGGGACCCGGGTTCGCGCGATCGCCCACGCCGAAGGTGATCGTCCTGACCTTGGCCAAGTTCACACCGGCGAAGCTGCGCAACGGGATTTTCCACTCGGCCCATTCGGTGGCTTGCACAATCCGGGGATCCGGGTGAGTCACCAAGGCAGACTTGAACACGGTGTCTCGGACCGCAACGTACAGCGGCTGAAGATGGTTCGTCTCGATGCCGCGGACGTCCAGCGCCAAAGTATCGATGCCGTTGACTGTCCAGTCCCGCAGCCCTTCCCAGGCGGCGAACTCGCGCTCGACCTCGTAGTACCATGGCGCACGCACGTTGTCGTACGTGAGAGACATCGCTTGCCGGCCGCGGTGTACGACGGTTCGTTCTGTGAGCGTGTCATCAACCGGAAGCCCAGGCAGTGTGGTCACGTTCATCCAACCCTCGACCCAGGTCTCATAGAGTCGGTAACCGTCCTCATCCGTGTAGCTCTCGAAGTCGTCGATCACGAGGAAATCGGCCGTGGTGAAGCTCCAGACGTGGCCTTTCCACGGGCCGGCCGGATGGCTGTCGTTGACCTCATCGATCCGCCAGAAGTAGCTCTTGTTCCAGTCCAGCAGACCGGGATGGTACCTGGTCTCTTCGAGCTTCTGTCGGCCTCGATAGATGCCCGCGCCGGCGGGCGTGGCATTGGCGACCACTTCCGCATCGTCGCCGAAGTAGATGTCATGCCACTGTGCCTCCTCGCCGGACAGCCAGTGCAACTCCACCGATTGCGGCGTATCGAGGGCCCCAGAGCCCGGATAAACCGCAACGGCCTGCCCCGGCACGGTCGGCGGGCCGGGCGGCACGGAGCGGATCACGTGGATATCGTCGATCCAGATCATACCGGAGCCGCCGGGCTGCGGCCGGTTCCGGTCGCCGACGGCGAGATATATCCGCTGGACCGCCTTGGCATCCACACCGAAATCAGTGAACCGGCTCAGCGGGATTCGCCATTGGGTCCATGCGGTGAGATTGACGGCCCCAGGGTCAGGATTCACGACAACGGCGCTCCTGCCGGCGGAGTCCTCCAAAGACACGTAGAGATTCTCATGTGAATTGCCCGGACCATTCCCGCCGATCTGCCACTGCCCAGAGACATTGCCCGCCAAATTGACGGCGGAGAACTCGGCAACGGTCGTGCTCCAGGAGTAGCTCATCACACACAGGCCGATATAGATATCTCTGGGCATAGTGATGATTGGCAGGACTGTCTTGCCATCTGCATCTGTCACATCCCACCAGGAAACGCCATCAGGCGAGTGTTGAGCCGTGAAGGCATTGCCACGGCGGGTGAGTTTCACCCAGTGAGGTGCCTGGGGGCCGGGATGGTTTGTCTGCGCGCCCTTGGTGAGCGTCTGGCCCCAGAAGCGGCTGAAAGAGACGCCATGGTCGGCCGTCACGGCAACCGCCGCATACGAGGCACCATACCCCAAGTGTTCCCGCATCATCACACCGGCCCGAGCCCAACCCTTGGCATTCGTCAGGTTGTCGATCCGTGCGACGATCTCGCCGTCACCGCTAAGCCGCCGATACGCGAACTGGCACATATCATTCGTGCCGGTGTCGTCGTAACCAGTACCGGTCACAATGATAACACCGTCCGACCTTTCCAGGATCGAAGGGGGACGTCCCAACAGCCAGAGGCTCAGCTCGGTAACACCGTTGACCGTCCAATCCTGAGGCACGTCCCATGTGCGGTACGCCTCGGAGTAGTAGGGAGGATTGGCGTTGTTGTAGTCGAACGGCATTGCCTGTACGCCTTGATGTGCAATCGGCTTCATAGGAAAGGGAGGTACCGTCAAATAGCCGACAACCGAGCCCGTGCCGTTGTCCCAGCCGTCGATCCAGGTCTCGTAGAGCCGTTCGCCCTCTTGGTCGGTGTAGCTCTCGAAATCGTCCACGGGGATGTAATCGGCGGCGGCGGTGAAGCTCCAGAGGGGCCCCCTCCAGGGGCTGCTCGGCTCGGCGTCGTTGACCTCGTCCAACCGCCAGTAATAGGTCCGGCCCCACTTGAGCGGACCGGTGTGGAAGGCTGTGACATCCGCCGACTGCCGGCCGCGATAGATGCCCGCGCTCGCGGGGGTTGCCTGCGCGACCGCGTTCGGGTCGTCGCCCAAGTAGAGATCGTGATGGATCGCCCGGGCGCCTGCTTTCCAACGCAACGTCGTATTCTGCACGACCTCCATCGCTCCCTCGCGCGGGCGCGGGTCTTCGGCCCACAGAGGCGGTTGCAGCACGCCGGCCGGCACGATCCGACGCGGCACCGAGGCACTCTCCCAGAACCACTGCACAGCGGCCGGCGCCTTCCACACGTCCTACGTCATCTCGAGGCGATGCGCCTGCCCGGCACCCAGCTCGAGGGTTCCTTTGACCTCGGTCACCGTCTGCAATGTGGACGACCTGTTGATGATCTCCTTGCCCGCGATCCGCAGCTTCACGCTGCCGTTAGCCCGGATGATGAAGGTGTACACCGCTGTGACGGGGACCTCCAGGTCGCCCGTCCAGCGGACCGCGAAAGAATTGGAGCTGACCCCCGGCGCGGGCGGGTCGTTACCCCAGTTGAAGTTGATCTCCGGGTCGATGCGCGTGACCACCGGTGGCTCGCCGTACCATAAGTTGTCGAAATACTCGCCCTTGAGCCCGCCGGGGGCGACCAGCCCCGCAGGCCTTGCGACCGGCGCACAGAGGACGCAAATCCCCATCGCCATGAGAACCCGATGCCCTCGCCTGTTGCCCATGGTTTCCTCCCGCGCTCCAACGAGCCTTCGACGCCCGCGCATAGGGCATCGACCGCTATCGGTTCGGTGTCCTGAAGACGGCTCCACTACGCTGCCTACAGAATAGCCTACCGGGAGGGGCAGTGTCAAGGAATAGTCTGGTAGACCGAGGAGGGGGAAATCGACGGTGGCTCCATCCATCCATTGATCCCGGCGCTGGGTTCGTTGTTGCCTGAGCCGGCGGAGGAAGAATCTGCGTGAATCGGCGGAATTTGCGGATAGACTGGTTTTGGGCCTGGTTCAGACCCGGGTAACAGTCTGGGTGGGTGGCAGCGGCAAGGCCGAAGGCTTTGCGCAGGTCTTGCCGATGGCGGACAAGC
>VGYL01000578.1 GCA_016872975.1 Planctomycetota bacterium | reverse complement strand
CCCTGCCCTGGAGCCGTTTCTTGCAGTGCTCGACACCCTCGGTGGTGCGGCCGCCCAGCCCGCCGACGTCGAAAAACCGGTAGCCGAGCGTCCGGAACAGGAGCATGGCCTGCCACAGGAGAAAGGAGTTCGCCTGCAAGGCGCGTCCCGGCTCGGAGGTCCAGCCGACCAGGTAGGTGCAGGTGTCGCCGTGTCCGACGACCATGACCATGCCGCAGCGATCCTGCGCATGGCGGGCAAACAGGAGCCGGCACGCCCAGCGCGGGCCCTCCTGGGCGGCCATCTGGCGCAGCAGCCCGGTCGGAACGCCCTGGAAGCCTTTGTCCCGCTGCATGCTCTCGTATTCCCGGGCCAGAAAGGCCAGGGCCGCCGGCAGCGGGGGGCTCTCCAACGTGAGCCCGATCTTCTCCGATTTGTTCAGCAGGTTGCGCCACTTGCTGTGGAAGCCCGCCCGGATCTCCTCCGGCGGGCGCGCCAGGTCGATCACCGCCGAGGCGACGGCCATACCCTCCAGGCGTCTCTTGAAGCCCAGACGGCCCAGGTGAGCGGTCGTCTCGTCGCTGGGCGGCAATTCCGGCGCGATGCGGATCAGGCGCCATCGCTGTCGCCGCGCCGCCGCCCGGATGGCGCCAAAGACGGCTTCCAGGTCTTCGGGCGCTTGTTCCGGGGAGAGAGACCCGTTCAAGAAGACCGGGCCCCGGCTGATGCGGGCTACGCCGCCGAGCAGAGGCACGGCATACACCAGGACCTGCAGCAGACCGACCGGCGCTCCCTCCGCGCCCCGGCGAATGACAAAACGCTCCGGCCGGAACAGTTGCGAATGGTGTCTGGCCGCGCCGTATTCCCAACTCTGGTACAGCGGTGAGCCCTGAACCTGCGCCCAGCACCGGTCCCAGGTCTCGCGGTCCGCCGCGACCAGGCGGTAGGGCGGGATCGTCTTGTCCTCCAGCCGGCGGATTCGCATACCCAGACTACGAAAGTCTCCCAGAGGAACCGGTTTCACGTGACAATGACACGTGCGACACCAACCCCGATCCGCGTGTCACCCATTTGAGACGGCAGGAGACCCGCGCCATGACGATACAGGCAATCCACGGCTGGGACAACTCGGCAAATTCGATGAGTCGCGAGTAGTGATGATGCTATCGGCCTCTGCGCCGGCCGGAAAACCGTCCCGGTTCAGAACCGGGGAATGGTCCTGGTGGGTGGCAGCGGCAAGCGGAGTCTTCGGAGCTTGCCGATGGCTTAGTCCCTCCGCCCTCGGCAAGGCCTGCGCAGAGCCTCCGGCCTTGCCGCTGCCACCCATTGATGCCACCACAACTCGGCCGCAACGGAATCAGGGCGGAAAATCCGGGTCTTTCTGCAACCGCGGGCTTCCACGACCGACTAAGGACATGTATGATACGGTCCCGAGCAGGTGGTATCGGCTCGCAGAAGGCGGAAAAGCTATAGGAGATGGAGAAATGGTGCGGATAACGAGATTCGTGGTGTCCCTGGCGGTTGTGGTGGGCGTGCTGTCCGTCGGGGGATGTATCATCGTCAACGGGGAGAGCAACTGGGATCGCCAGGCGAAGTTCGAGCGGACCGTCGAGCTTCAGCACGAAATGCCGGCGGGGGCCACGCTCGTCGCGACGACAGGCAGCGGGTCGATCGTTGCCGCCGGCCAGGACACCGATCGCGCCGCCGTCGTCGCCAAAATCCAGGCGCGGGCGGCCACCGAAGAAGAGGCCCAGGAGCTGGCCGAAGCGGTCGAGATCTCCTTCCAGCAGGCCGGCGACAGGCTCACGCTCAAGGCGAACAAGCCTTCCCGGCTCGGGTGGCGCCGGTCCATCAGCATCAGTTATGATATCATCGTGCCCCGCCGGAGCCATATCGAGTGCGAAAGCGGCTCCGGCTCGGTCCAGGTGCAGGACCTGACCGGCAACGTCAAAGCACGCGCGGGTAGCGGGTCGGCCGAGGCCGCCCGGATCGAGGGGGCCGTGTATCTGCACTCCGGCAGCGGCTCGATCCGGTGCGAGGAGGTCCGCGGCGGCGACCTCGACCTCAATACCGGCAGCGGCGGCGTCCGGCTGTCCCACGCCACGGAAATCGGGACGTGCCGGGCCCATTCGTCCTCCGGGTCGGTGCGGGTCCAGCACCTCCAGGCCGAGTCGGTCCGCCTCGATACCGGCAGCGGGGGCGTGACCGCCGAGGACCTCCACTGCACGCGTCTGCACGCCAACTCCGGCAGCGGGAACGTCTCCGTAACCTTCGCTCCCGCGGCGCCGAGCAACGTGATGGCGGATTTGGGCACCGGTTCCGGCAACGTCACCGCCGTGATGCCCGCGGGTTTCGCCGGCCGGGTGGAACTGTCGACCGGCAGCGGCTCCGTCCGCATCGACCTGCCCGTACTGGTCCGGGGCGAGATCGGCCGCCGCCGGATCACCGGCACCATCGGTGAAGGCACCGGTCATCTCACCGCTCGCACCGGCAGCGGCTCCCTCAACGTGCGGTAGGGCAACCGGCCCGCATCCCGGCGGGCTTTCGCCCCCGGGAATCCTCGGACGATAGCGACCTCATGGGCCCGGCGGCCCTATCCGTCAGGTCCATTGTGTCCAGATCGTCCATCGCGTCCACAGGCGTGCCGGGCTGTCGGTCCACGAGCGAAGGCCGCCCACTCCCCGGCAATAAGCACGCCGAGCCCGGCGTCCTTCCCCCGGGCGTGCGCAGCGCGGCGCTTCGCCCAGGGCAATTGCACGTGGGTACGGACCTGCCGTTGGGAGTACTCCGTTCACGCGGCGTTCGGAGTTCCGCCTTATGAGTTTTGACGAACAACTTCGGTAATGGCCGCGCGAACCGTTCTCCGCGTAGGTCGTGCGTCCTCGCACGACGTCTTCGGCGAGCGGGGACGCTCGCCCTACGAAGAGCGCCCGTGGCCGGGCTCTGATTACCGAACTTGTTCGTCAAAACTCATTAGGCGGGTCTAAGAAGTCTTCCGTTCGGAGTACCGCGTTTACGCGGGTCAAACTGTCCGGCCCTCCTTCCTTCCGCGGTTACGGAACGTGGAGCCGGCTGCGCCGGAAGACTGTCGAACCCGCCTGAAGGCGGAACTCCGAACTTCCCTCATCAAGCCGGTGGCGCACATGCGATTGCCCTGGGCTTTTCGTTGAAATCGGTTGACAGGATGGTAACACCCCCCTAAGATGCGCCATTCAGTGTATGTGCGGTAGTCGGATGGTCTTGGAACATTGGGCACGCGGAAGTCACAGATAGGCAAGACAGGCAGGTGGGGCAGGGGAAACGACACGTCCCATTCACGCCACGAGGACCCCGAGCGCCCGGGGTGCTTCTGATTTTGGGGAAGATCGCGTATGAGTGATTATATTGTTCTGGTCAAGCAGGTTCCGGACGTTTCGCAGATCACGGACAACGCGTTCGACCCGGAGACGGGCACGCTCGTCCGCTCGCGGCTGGCCAACGTGATCAACGAGCTGGACGCCCAGGCCCTGGCGTTTGCCAGGTATATGAAAACCATCAGCGGCGACGCCAACGCCCGGCTGGTCGCCCTGACGATGGGACCGCCGATGGCGGACGAGGTGCTGCGGTACAGCCTGGCCCGCGCCGCGGATCAGGTCGTCCTGCTGACGGACCGGGCCCTCGGCGGCGCCGATACCGTGGCGACCGCCAATCCCCTGGCCTGTGCGATCCGCCGGATCACGCAGGAGCTGCTCAAGTGCGGCGATGATTATCTCATCGTTTCCGGCATGCAGTCGGTCGATGGCGACACCGCCCAGGTGCCCGCCCAGATCGCCGAGGAGCTCAAGCTGCCCTGTATCGCCTATGCGACCGGGGTCGAGTACAAGAACGGGCGCTTCGAGTTCACCCGCATCATCAGCGGCGGCAGCCAGACGGTCGCGGCCAAGAAGCTGCCGGCCGTCATTACGGTGGCCAAGTACGAGTTTCCGCTGTTTGCGAGCTTTGCGGGCAGCCGTTGGGCGACCAAGGCCCCCATCGTCAAGTGGGGCGCCGACGACATCAAGGCCTCGCTGATCGGCGCCAAGGGTTCCAAGACCGCCGTGATCCGCGTATTCCCGCCCGGCAAGAGCACCCGCAAGTGCCGGCAGGTCCACGACGCCGGGGAGTTGGCCAAGATCATTGTCAAGAACTTCCAAAAGGGAGACGGTCAGGCGGCCGCCGCAGGCCAGGGGAAAGCAGATGGCAAGTACCTCCTGCCGAAGCGGCGGACGACCCTCTTCGAGCGGCGCTGGGAAGCCACCGCCAAGGAGCAAGACGATTTCAACCTGCTCACCAAGGTCCTGAAGGACCTGAATATCCCGGACGTCAATAAGATCGACGAGGCCACCCAGGAAAAGATCCTGGCGGCGGTCGGCACGAGCTTCCAGAAGAAGGCCCTGGAGGACATGCTGGCCGGCATGAAGGTGGTGGAACCGGCCTTCAAAGGCGAGGTCTGGGTGGTCGCCGAGCACAGCGACGGCGTGGTGCACCCGGCCACGTTCGAGTTGACCGGCAAGGCCCGCGATCTGGCCGACTCGCTCGAGACTAAAGTCGGCGTGTGCATCGCCGGCGAGAACGTCATGCACATGGCCGAGGAGTTGATCGCCGCCGGGGCCGACAGCGTTTACGCCATCGAGCACAAGCTGCTGCGGGAATTCGACCCGACGGCCTATCGCAAGGTGATTTCCGACGCGATCGACAAGTACGTGCCGCAGATCGTGCTCTACGCCGCGACGCCGCAGGGCCGCATGCTGGCCCCGATGGTCTCGTACCGGACCGGTTGCGGCCTGACCGCCGACTGCACCGGCCTCGACATCCGCGACAGCTCGCGCAAGGGCGAGATCGGCCTGCTGCTCCAGACCCGTCCGGCCCTGGGCGGCAACGTCATGGCGACGATCCGCACGAAGAGCTCCAAGAGCC
>VGYL01000577.1 GCA_016872975.1 Planctomycetota bacterium | reverse complement strand
AGGTGCGGGCTATCGAGCTATTGGCGAAGGTGGGCCTGCCGGAACCGACGCGCGTGGCGCGGGAATACCCGCACCAACTGAGCGGCGGCATGCGCCAGCGGGCCATGATCGCGATTGCCCTGGCTTGTGAGCCCAAGCTGCTCATTGCCGACGAGCCCACCACGGCGCTCGACGTCACCATCCAGGCACAGATTCTGGAGCTGATCGCCAAGCTCCAGGACGAGTTGGGCATGGCAGTGATGCTCATCACCCACGACATGGGTGTCATCGCCGAGACCGCTGATCGGGTCATGGTGATGTATCTGGGCGAAGTGGTGGAGTCAGCCACCGTGACGCGGTTGTTTTCCCATCCCCAGCACCCCTATACCCAGGGGCTGCTCAAGTCGATCCCCAATCTGGTCGATGTACCCAAACATCCGCTGCATTCGATGCCGGGCGTGGTCCCGGAATTGCTTGAGGTGCCGGTGGGCTGTGTGTTCGCCGATCGATGCGCGGTGGCCGAGGCCCGTTGTGCCGGGCATAAGCCTCCGCGCAGCGAGATCGAACCCGGACATCACGTGAAGTGTTGGCTCTACGTCGAGGGGCGGGCCCATGGTTAGTCAAGAGGAACTCCTGCTGAAGACGGAGAACTTGCAGACGCATTTCCCTATCCGTCAGGGATTCTTGCGCAAGATGACGGGGGCCGTGCGAGCCGTGGATGGCGTTGACCTGGAGATCCGCAGGGGCGAGACCCTGGGACTCGTGGGCGAATCAGGCTGTGGCAAGACCACGCTGGGACGCACCGTAACGCGCCTGGTAGATCCGACGGGCGGGAGCATTCATTTCCGGGTGGGTAGCGACCTGATCGACATAGCGCATATGCCGGAGGCGCAGGTGCGCCAGGTGCGCCGGCACATGAACATGGTCTTCCAGGATCCGCTGTCTTCGCTCAACCCGCGCATCAACGTCAAGATGATCATCGCCGAACCCCTCATCCTGGCCCGCGCCGCGCAGGGCAAGGAGCTGGAAGACCGCGTGGCGCACCTTCTGCAGGTCGTCGGGCTGCAGCCGCACCATATGCAGCGCTTTCCTCACGCATTTAGCGGCGGTCAACGCCAGCGCATCGCCATCGCCCGAGCTCTCGCCCTGCAGCCGAGCTTCATCGTCTGCGACGAGCCAGTTTCAGCCCTGGATGCCTCGGTGCGCGCCCAGATCCTGAACCTCTTCATGCGCCTTCAACAGCAGTTTGGCCTGACGTACCTCTTCATTTCGCATGACCTGGCTGTGGTCCGCCACATCAGTGACCGGATTGCTGTCATGTACTTGGGCAAGATCGTCGAGCAGGGTTCAGGGGTCGAGACCTGTTCGGCTCCCTTGCATCCATATACTGAGGCGTTGTTGTCAGCAATCCCGGTGCCTGTGCCAGGGCGCAAGCGCAAGCGCCTCGTTCTGCCTGGAGACGTGCCCAATCCTGCCAAACCGCCGAACGCCTGCCGCTTCAGCACGCGATGCCTGTATCGTCAGGACGTTTGCACTGTCGAGGAGCCGGTACTGAGGCCCTCGCGCCTGGGCGCCGGCCATGTTGTGGCCTGCCATTTCGCAGACACGCTGAGTCTGGCCGGCATTTAGTTCAGTCATGAGTGGTCGAGCGCACGCGCTTCGAGCGTTGTTGCGCTGAGGAGGAGCATGTCCATGAAGTTCGCAGCGGTGGTCAGCCCATTCGATTGTGCCTGGATGTTCGGGGCCTGGGGCAAGCCCGCGGTGTATTGGTGGTTGGACCGACTGAGCTGGGCTGGGGTGAGCAAAGTGTACCTGCGAGTCCGTCAGTGCCAATGCTACTATCCCAGCCGCGTCGACATGCCCGGCATCCACTTCTGGTCGCCCAAAAACTGCGTGGCCGAACGCAGTTGGGGCACCCAGGGGCATGAATGGAAGTGGTGGCCGGAGGCCTATGATTTCCGCACCTATGACGCACCCCGCCTGTTCATCGATCGCGCCCACGAGCTGGGCATGGAGATCTACGCGTGGCTGGAACAGGCCGAAGCACATGGCCACGGTTGGGAATCTCGATTCTCACACGAGCATCCCGAGCTTCTGACCCGCAACCGCGATGGGCAGGTGGTGGGAGGCAACCTGTCCTTCGGCTATCCCGAAGCGGTCGAGTTCAAGTTGGCGCTCTTGCGCGAGATCCTGGAGTACCGGTTCGATGGGGTGGCGCTGGACTTCCAGAAGGGCGGTGACCACCGCATCCCGCGCGTCGACCTGGACGGCGTCTACTATGCCCACTACGATCTGCCTATCGTGGAGGCTTTTCGCGCCGCGACGAGCAGAGACCCCTTCGCGATCCCCAACAGCGACCCGGGGTGGCTGCGCTTTCGGGCTGAGTACGTGACCGGATTCATGCGGGAGGCACGCGCGCTGCAGCGGCGGCTGCATCCCGAGCAGGACTTCGGCGTCATGGGCATCCCCACGGGAAAGCCCCTGCCGGCCCGCAGCCGGACGCCGGCTGCCACGCACAGCGAGGCGAGCTCCCGCTCTGTGCCCGCTGCAGGCGCTCTGGAAGGCAATTTGGAGGATCAGGCTGCATGGACCCGTGAGGGGCTGGTGGATTTCCTGGTCACGACTCCACTGCCTCAGCAGATGAGCCCTACGGATCCCGAAGGCTATCGCGCGGTCCTGCGCGATGCCCGTTCACGGATCACGGCGCCGTGCCGTTTCGGGCTCTGGCAAGTGACCTGGAACGCCTCTGCCGAGCAAGTGCGACAGATCGTCCGCGCCGCGGCCACATGGGGCGCCGAGGAGGGCGTAGAGGAAACCGTCTTCTTTCAGGCGGAAGCGTTTCAGGATGCCCAGGGAGCCAGTCGAAACCTCGCGTCTGTAGACCGTGAAGCCAGCGGTGAGGTGACCTGGAATGCCCTCAGGCAGACGATCCGAGAAGTGACACCATGAAGCGATCAGACCTGAACCTGCTTGGCTCTCCTGAGCGCTACGCCCTGGCTCGTATGTGCGCGGCTCTCAGCAGCAAGGGGATCGCCTGGCAGGCAGAGGCTGGGCGCCTCGTATTGGGGCCACATGCTTGCATCGCCTGCGGTGGTCCTCAAGACACAGGCTTGCTGGAGCTGCTCCGCTTCGCCGGGCTGGAGCCGCCCCTCACACCGGAGTCACTTCTGATCAAGCGCGTGGTAAGCGCCGACGGTACTGCGTTGGTCCTGTATGGCGGTGATCAGCGCGGGTTAGCTTATGCACTTTACGAGGCAGCGCGCGCCATCGAACTGGAGGGCACACCTGATGCGCCATTTCAGGGTATCGAAGAAGCGATCGAGCGCCCCGAACTCACTATCCGAAGCGTTATCCGCACCATGATGAACCGCGACCTGGATGTGGAGTGGCTGCACTCTCAAGACTTCTGGGAGCGTTACCTGGACATGCTGGTCGCAACACGGCACAACCGGTTGAAGCTCAGCATCGGCTGGCGTTCGGCCTATTTCTCCCCGCCGTTTCCTTTCCTCATCGCGGTGCCCGGCTATCATCACGTGAGCGTCACCAACCTCTCCTCCGAGGAGCGAGAGGCCAACCTGGCTAACCTGCAGGCCGTCTCAGCCATGGCCAAGGATCGCGGTCTGGAATTCTACCTTGATACCTATTGGATGAGCCACCGGCTGATGGGGGACTGGGCTGAAGCGCGCAAGTACGTCGTCGAGGGGCTGACCGACGAAACGCTTCCCGCGTACACGCGCCGGGGCATCCAGGCGTTGCTCCAGGCCTGCCCCGACATTGACGGTATCGGCCTGTCGGGCAGCATGCTCGAGAACGGCGTCGAACAGGAGTTCATGTACTCCCTCTTCGACGGCATCGCCGAGTGCGGCCGCCCCATGGCGATCCAGATCGAGCTGAAGGGGGTGAACCAGGAATTGGTGGATCAGGCCGTGCGTCGGGGAATCCACGTCACCCTGGGCGGCAAGTACTGCATGGAGCACAAGGGCTTGCCCTATCATCCGGCCCAGGTCAGGCTCGAGGAGCTGCAAAGCCTGGTGCGTCGGGGTTGGACGCGCAACAGCTACGCCGACATGCTCTACCGGCCGCGCGCACACACCTTCATGTTCAACCTCTGGAACTGGGGTACGCAGAAAGCATTGGTATGGGGCGATCCCGAGGATGTAGCCAGGCTGGCCCGCAACTCGCTGCTCTCCGGCAGCCTGGGCATGGAACACGGCGACCCGTTGACCTACAAAGGCTCTTACTCCAGCGGGCCTGCTGGCGATTGGCGCATCCTGGCGGACCCTTCCCTGGAGAGCTATCGCTGGGAGTTCGAGCGCTACTGGTATCACTACCTTTTGTACGGACGCCTCATGTACAACACGCGCACTTCGCCCGAGGTGTGGGAGCGGGAGTTCCGGGCACGCTTTGGCCCCCAAGCAGCCAACCACGTGATCGAAGCCCTGGCCTACGCCAGTCGCACGACACCCTTGATGACGATGGTGCACGCGCCAAGCGCCAGCGACAATTCCTACTGGCCCGAAGTTTACACCAATATCCCCATCACATTCCCGGACGCCGCACGCCGTGACGGCGGCAGCACGTTCGGGCAGTGTAACCCTGCCGACACGGCGTTGTTCTACCGCCCGGAGGACTACGTCAGCGATTACCTGGCCGACCGGCTTTCGGCGAAGTACGATCCAGTCACCGTTCGCAATTGGCTCCTGGAGATAGGGGCAGGGGCGCTGGCTGCCATATCTGCTGCCGAACGCGCGATCGCCGATCCGGAACAGCCGGAGTTCCGGGCTACGCGTATGGACGTGATCGCCCTGGCTCATTTGGCACTCTTCTTCGCCGAGAAACTGGAAGCGGGCGTGCAGTTCCTGTTTTACCGGGAGCGGGGCGACTTCTCGGCATTGGAGCAAGCTATCGTCGCGTATGAACGCGGCCTGGAACACTGG
>VGYL01000576.1 GCA_016872975.1 Planctomycetota bacterium | reverse complement strand
ATGGGTATAATCACCTAACATGCGCTTCTCCTAATCCAGATTGACCTTCACCTGGAACCCCCCTTCAACGGGCTCCGAGGAGGCCACGTAGATATACCCCACACCACAGCCCGACGGCATCGCGCCGGCATATCGGCGCTGGTAGTACCGCAGCCGCTTCATGACCGGGACATCGATGCTGGGATGTACGAAGATGGCGGGCAGCATTCTGCGCCAGGCACGAGAACACAGGTTGAACGAGGCCCCCAGGGCCGCCAGGTCCCGCTGCTTGATCGCATGGAAGCAGTCCTGACCGGACTGGCCCAACTGGCTCACGACCTTCCGGGTGGCGAAGCGTCCCCCATCAAAGGGATTGTATCCGCGGGGACGCGGCCCAACGCACTCGACGATCCAGAAGTTGCGTTCGAACCAGCGGGCGGTGCGCCGATCCAGGAGCGAGGTCACTTCCTTGGGGAGCAGACCGTTGTGATGCCTGAAATCATAGTGCAGCAGGTTAAACCCTGGATAGACAGAGCCCCATGCATCCTGGGACCCTCCAATGGGCACTTTGCGCTCGTTTTCCCGGTAGTATAGGTCGGAAGCCAATTGGTAGCGGTCGATGTTCCTGGGAATGCCTTTCGGGTACTTCTGCCGCAGGATCCTCCGTGTGCTGGAACAGATTCCACACCGGTCGTGGAAGGTGACCGTTGGTCTTACCTGCACAACCACGACATATCCATCGGCAAGGAAATTGACAAAGTTGTGGTCTCCCCATCCGCCCGCGAGAGCCAAACGGTAAGGATGCACCACATTCGTCTTGGCATAGTACTGGTTTCCCATTCGTGTTTCCTTATCCCTTTGGACGTCCTTCCGGAAAATAGAGGTCGATGATTTCCTGCAGAGCGGCCTGCGCGGCGCGCCCATGCGATTCCTCATACTTCGGCAGCCAGACGGAATACCAGCCCTCGCCGTACAACGGGTTCTTTCCCTTGCGAATTCCCTTGGGATTGACAATCTCGGCGTGTCTGGCAAAGTGGGCGTTGTTCATCGGTATCAAGGTCCTGTAATGGAGCAGTCGGTCGTAGATCAACGGCGACGGTTTGAGCCCCTCTTTCGTCATTGCCTTTTCCAGGGCGGCATTGTCCTCGGGGTGGACGCCCCAAAAGTGAATCAGGGGTCTGAGATCGGCCCCTGCGGCCCTGGACATCCGCAGTATGCGGCTGTCCGTAGGATCGGCGTTCCGTGGATATTCAATGCCCTTGAGATAGTCCAGGTTGACCGAATGCCAGAAATCCTGGAGCGGCTTCCACCCGAAGAGGCGCACAATCTCCACGTATTTGCCGTAGCCGCGGTGCTGGTATCGCACCTCATTGGCCGGACTGTTGGAGATGTCCATCGGTCTTCCCATGCGGAAGTTCTCCGTGACCATCCACATAATCGCGGCCTGCTCCAACGAAACATACGGCTTGCTAAAGGACCTCCCGAAAGCCGTGTCGAGATCCACGCCGAAACCTCGATTCAGAACCGCGACATAGGGCAGGTTGACCACCGCCTCCACTTCGCCCCTGAACTTGGTGAACAGATGTGCATGGCCCAACTCGTGGAATATGATCTCGCCGGAGGACTGCGGCCCTTTGAGGAGCCAGTGGTTGCTGTGCCCGCTTTCCGCTTTGAGCGGATCATACCGAAAATTCGACTGGGGGTATCCGGGGTAGTTGGCATTCCCTCTGAAGATAACATCGACCTGCAGATACAGCACCGTCTTGCACCGCACCGGGGGCAGACCGAAGAGTTCGGATACGGCGTCCATGGCCGTATCCCAATCCTCCATGAGGGTCACCGGGTCGTCGAAGTTGTAGATCCATTGGGTTGGCACCTGCATCATGAACTTGTCCGACTCGAAATCCGCCCAGGGACCGGGATGGCGACGCTCGGACTTCTTCCACTGATCGAGCGTCGTCCGGTCGAAATGTCGGGCGGAGAAGAAGGGAGCGCGGACCGCGTTCGCGATGCTCACCCTCACGATCCCCGCATCGGCTCGGTATGGCACCTCGATGTAAATGCCTCCCCCCAGGGGATTGGCGACCGCAGTGCGGATTGCCTCAATGGGGTAAACGATCGAGACACGGTCCAGACGCACGATCGTGGGCTTTTCCCTGAGGTCCCACGAGTGTGCGCCTACGCGAATGCCATACCCCTTCCCCACCATGGAAGGGGGAACTGTCACCTCAACGATACTCCCGGGCGCCAAGTAACACCCCGTCGGCCGCCGCGCCGGTGTTTCGTTGTCCATGACGGGAATCCCCCAGCACGGCGGTTGTGAGGCGTTGATGGCGACCTCGTGAACCACGGTCGGGCCTGATGGCATGTCAACGGCCCCCGGAAAACAGGAGGACGTCTTGAATGCGGCTCCATCGAGAATCGATCTGAACTTTTGGATATGATCGGGGGTATAAGCGTGATCGATGAGCCCTTGCTGGACCGTAAACAGCGCGCGGTCCAACTCCAAACCGCCCGCGGACTTCCGCGGGAACCCGCCCCGTGTAGCTTCATTCAAAAACAGGGGGCCAACGGTGCGTTCCTGACAGGCCAACAAATCAAAAGCCTGGCTGATTCGGTCGGCCGTCGCCCCGATTCGGTCAATCCTCTCCAAGATGATAGCTGCCTGCTGATTGATTTGTTCCGCTTCCAGGGCCGACACGCCGAGGATGTGTTTCTTGAGCTGATCCATAGCCGAGGATAGGTCGGTGTCCGAGGCAGGTTCGGCCTGTACAATCGAACCCAGCAGCAGCACCATTGAAGAGCCCAAGAGAAGACAGTGGCATCTTCGCATCATACAGAACCTCCTGACAATATCACCTGTCGAACGGATTCGAGAAAGGCGCTGCCCTGAGCGCCCATCATGCGGTGGCCGATGCAGGCCGCCACAGTCACGTTTGGGAGCGACGGAGCCGGACGACCCATGACACCCGACAACTCGCCATTGGCGCTTCCGGACGGGAGGTCGCTACTGGATCGTCCAGCCGACCTTTCCCCAGGCGAGTTTCTGGAAGTCATACAAGTCCTGCTTTCCTTAATGAAAACCAGACGCTCCGATGGCGGCGGGGCTGTGCATCTGGTCCAGCCGCGTGATGAACAGGATGGTACTGCCGTTCTTGTTCGGGGAAGGGGTGTCCTGCTTGGTGGCGTTCATGCCATCCGGAACCGAGTAGGTGAGAACCTCGCCCCCCCCGTCCCGTCGGGCACCTGTAGAGCTTGAGGTTCGCGCAGTAGGCCCGCAGGGCGCCGGTCATGAGAGCCGCCTGCCGCGTCTGCTCGGTCCCTCCGGTGTTGCTGCCGGCGTCTCCCCAGCAGTTGTCCAGGGCGGTTCCGGGAGTCCCCTTCATGATCTTCCCATCATTCTCCTGGGCATACATGATCCACGCCAAGGACATCTGCTTCAGGTTGCTCTGGCATGCGATCCGTTTGCCCTGCTCGCGTGCTCGGTGCAGCGCCGGCATCAAAATAGACATCAGCACGGCAATCACCGCGATCACGACCAGCAACTCGATCAGCGTGAACGCCTTCCGCTTGCACATATTCTGTTCCCTGCCTTTCTTTGTCTTGAGGGACGCGAGTGTCCAACCCCGACGTCGGCCCTCATTCTGTCTTCCTGAAGCCGTCTTTGACTGACCCTCACCGGCGGATGTTCTCCATGCCCAGGGACTTCCTTCCTTCGGGAGCGCTGCGTCCACTGGACTTCAGCTTGCTGAGCAAATCCTGGAGTTCCTTTCGTTTCTCGGATTCCTTGAAGTACAGATTGGTGGTTTCACCGGGGTCGGCCTTCAGATTGTAGAGTTGCCCCGGCGCATCGGGAGCCAGTTCCGGCCGTCTGTAGGCTTGCAGTATCCCGTCTCTGTCGTAGTCGTTCCCTCCCGACCCCTTGTGATCGAGGTACTTCCAGTCGCCCTGGCGAATCTGGAATTCCCCTCGGAAACTCTGGGTCAGCATGTAGGGTCTCACCGGATCGTCTTCCGCTTGAATCCCCAGCATGACGGGCAACATGTCGTAGCTGTCCCTGGCATCCTCGTCTTTCAGCTCATATCCCACGGCGGATGCCAACGTGGCGAAGATATCCGTGATATTGGTCATCTGCTTCGAAACCTGCCCCGCGGGAATGGCCCGGGGCCAACGTGCAATGAAGGGGACACGATGGCCGCCTTCCCAGCCGTCCCGCTTCATACCGCGCCATCCGCCCGAAGCGTTATGATCGTATTCCTGCCTCATGCGGTGGTAGTGAACGGTTTCCGGGCCGTTGTCCGAGCTGAAGAGTACCAGGGTGTTCTCCCCTACACCCAGTTCATCGAGTTTGTCCAGCAATCGTCCAACCAGGACATCCAATTCCCAGACGAAGTCGCCCCGGGGGCCCCCCTCGGTCTTGCCCCGGAATTCTCCCGCAGGCAGGACGGGCGCATGAGCAATCTGGGTACACAGGACAGCACAGAAAGGTCTGCCCTTGTGCCGGTCGAGGTGATTCGTGATGAAATCCACGGTCTTCTGGCAGAAGATCTTGTCGGCGTTTTCGAAATCATAACCCACCGACATGAATCCCTCGTCGTTGTCCCACAACCATCCGTCCAGGTTGGGCAGATTGCTGCGTTTGTGCATGATGGAGGCGGGTACCGGTACCATTCCGTTCTCGATGTAGATGTAGAGTGGATCAGTGGTAGGGCAGTTCGGCGTAACGTAGGATTCGTCGAACCCCCTTCTGTTGGGGCCGTCCTCCAGAGGGGTACTCTTCTCATAATTGATCAACCTCGCGTTGGCAAATCCGCCCCCGAGCCGCTTGCCGGCATCGTCGTACCAGGTCAGGCCCACATGCCACTTCCCGAATACGCCGGTCCGATACCCCCTGGCGCGCAGCATGTCGCCCAGGGTCAATGTGCCCGGCTGGAGATAACT
>VGYL01000575.1 GCA_016872975.1 Planctomycetota bacterium | reverse complement strand
ACCGCCTCCGGGCCATACGCTCCTCCGCTGAGGATACCCACTGGTTCATGCCATGATCGTGCCGGGCCTGCTCTCACGGGGACGGTTTCGTCGAGCCATCGGTTTCACGCGTTGCTTGTGTTGGACCTTGGATCGCGGTGTCGAGGATATTCCGTTTGTCCGACGCCCATTCGTTGGTGCGGTAGTTGAATGGAAGCGCGAGGAGCCGGTCGGCGGTGATACGCAGGACCGTGAACTCGCCGGAGGATTTCGGCTCGGGGGAGGGGAGTTGGACGAAGTTGATGCCACGATACCGGTGGACGGTCGCCTTGTGGTAGTGCCCGCCCAGGACGAGGATCACGTTGGCAGCGCCGAAGGCGTCCACCAGTTCGTCGCGGTTGGTGATCGCGTCGAAGCACAGGTGGGTCGCGACGACCACCGGGCGGCCTTGAGGGACTTTCGCCAGGGTCTTGCGCAGGTAGTCGAGGGCCGGTTTCGAGATCGGCTGGGCGGGGTTGTTCAGGCTCTCGTCGTACTCCGAGAACAGGGCGATGAAGCAGACGCCGCCTTTCTCGAAGGTATACCGCAGGGCGCCGTGGCGTTGCCGGAGCCAGTCGAGGACCGTCTCGCTGGGGGACAGGCCGCCGATGTCGTGATTACCGGCGACGTCGAAGCTGGGGAACTTGAGGCGCTTCGTGACAAGCTCCTCGTATGTATCCTTGGCCGCCCGGCTGGGCCATTCGGTGATGTCGCCGAGCCCCAATACGAAAGCGGGTTTCCCGACGGTACCGCCGACGGCCTCGGGGTACGGCCGGCCCGGCAGGGCGTTCATCGCGTCAATCGCGGGGATCAGATGCGCGCCGTCGCCTTGGACCGATACATGCTGGTCGGACCAGCCGAAGAACGTCAGGGCGGCCGGGCCGGACGCAGGGTCCGCAGCGTGGCCCAGGGACAGGAGCCAAGCGAGCAGTAGGGGGATGATTATGGGACAGGTCTTGCGTGCGATCATCGTGATACTCCTGGTTCATCAGCTTGTCGGCCCCAGGATAGCGACTTGCCGGCGTGAAGGGAAGCCGGGGCAAATTTTTCTTTGCGGGTGCTTGTTGAGAGTGCGGGCCTTGCGTGTATAATAGCAGGCCTGCATAGGCTGACGAAGTGTCAAGCGGGTCCCCCGAACGCTGCATGTCGCGTTGGGAGCCCTTCAGGCAGATGGGCGGGGCAAGGTGTGGACCGCCCGAGTTAGTATGGAGATGATCGAGTATGGCAAGCGCACCCAAAGCAAATGCGGTGGTAGGGCAGTCCGGCGGGCCGACCGCGGTGATCAATGCCTCGTTGGTCGGCGTCATTGAAGAGGCGAAGAAGCATCCGGAGATTCAGACGATCTACGGCGCGAGGCACGCCGTGGCCGGGATGGTCAAGGATGAGTTCATCGACCTGGGCAAGATCTCGCCCGCGACCCTGGAGACCGTGGCGGCCTCGCCGTCCTCGGCCCTGGGCACCAGTCGCGACAAGCCCGATGCGGCGTACTGCCGTCGGATCCTGGAGGTGTTCCAGAAACGCAACATCCGCTACTTCTTCTACATCGGCGGCAACGACTCCGCGAACACCGCCTATATCGTCAGTACGGTGGCGAAAGAGGCCAACTACGACATGCGGGCGTTCCACGTGCCCAAGACCGTGGACAACGACCTGCTGGTGACGGACCACTGTCCCGGTTACGGCAGTGCCGCGAAGTTCGTCGCCTGCGCCCTGATCGGCGACGATCTGGACAACCGGGCCTTGCCCGGCGTCAAGATCGATGTAATCATGGGCCGTCACGCCGGCTTTCTGACCGCGGCCGCCGCCTTGGGCAAGAAGCGTGACGACGACGGCCCGCACCTGGTGTACGTGCCGGAGCGGCCCGTCTCGATCGGCAAGTTCCTGGGCGACGTGGAGGCCGTCTACAAGAAGCTCGGCCGGGCGGTGATCGCGGTCAGCGAGGGCATCTGCGACGCCGACGGCGAGACCTGGGCCAAGAAGATCGCCCAGACGGCCGAGAAGGACCCGCACGGCAACATTCAGCTCTCCGGCACCGGGGCCCTGGCCGACTTCCTGGCGGCCCAGGTGAAGAACAACCTCAATATCAAGCGCGTCCGCGCGGACACGTTCGGCTACCTGCAGCGCAGCTTCCCCGGTTTCCAGTCGCCGGTCGATGCGGACGAGGCCCGGCGCTGCGGCCGCCAGGCGGTCCTCTACGCGATGGAGCAGGACAACGGCTCGGTGGCCATGAAACGGACCGGCAACGGCAAGAGCTACGGCATGGAGCTGTTCCGCACGGAACTAAAGAACGTCGCGGAAAAGACCAAGTCCATGCCCGACGAGTTCCTCAACGCCGACGGCAACGGCGTCACCGACAAGTTCCTCGAGTACGCCATGCCGCTGGCCGGCGGGCTGCCCCAGACCGAATACCTCGCCGGTTACCCCAAAGTCTGATCGTTCTGTGAGTCTCTTCCAGGCCCCGCCCGTGCCCCGCCGCACGGCCGGGGCCTTTCTTCTTCAACGACCCGGTAGAAAGCCACGAAGTGCCCCGTGATGCGTGACTCGGGCCACAAGTCACCGGTTCCGGCTGTGCCCTCTGCGACCTCTGTGGCCAAGACATGGCTTCGCCTTAACGGATCATTGTTTTCCTTCCAGGAATCCGTTCGCAGACCGAACCCGGCCAAGGTGGGACAAGGTGGCGGTTTCAAGCCCCGCGCGTTTGTAGTGTGCTCGTAAGAGCATATAATTCACGTGTCGCAGGCTGGGGACCCGCGATGCGCGGGCGGGACGTCCTCCCCACCAACGCCTGGCGGCGTCACTCCAAGCCAGGGCTTCCGGCCTCACGCAGCTTCTTCAGCAGACCCGGCACGTCGGTGACCAGGAGACCCGCGGATTCGAGGGGCTCCCGGACGCGGGCGACGAGGACGCGCTGGTCGGCTTGGATGAGGTCTGCGACCTTGTTCAGACGTTGGACGTCGCCCACAGAGGGATTGGCGGTCAGCTTGGCCTCGACGGCCCAAAGCGACCGGCCGAAATCCAGAACCAGACCGATCTCATATCGATCGGCGGTATGGAGGAAATAGGGCTGCACGGTCCGGCCCCACGCCGCGAGATGGCTCAAAACCTGCTCGATGACAAAGCCTTCCCAACTGGCCCCCACCCAAGGTTGGGCCAGGAGGTCGTCGCGTGTCCTGGTCTGCAGGAGCGTGTGCAGCAGGCCGGTGTCCCTCCAATACATCTTGGGCGATTTGGTCAGGCGCTTGCGAAGGTTGGCGTGATACGGCTCCAGCCGGCGGATCAGGAAGGCGCCGATCAGGTACTCGAGATAGCTGTTGATGGTCTGGTAGTTCAGGCCAAGGCTCTGGCCGATCCGGGAGGCGTTCCAGGCTTGCCCGTGCACCGCCGCGACCATGCGCAAGAGCCGCTCCGTCGTCTGCGCCCGGGCCGGGAGTCCCCACTGAGGCAAATCCCGCTGGGTCAGTAGCGTCAGATAGTCGCGTTGCCATCGTCCGAATGCCGCGGCATCCAGAATTCCTCCATCCGGGTATCCCCCAAAGAGCCAGAGGTCGTCCAGTCGATCCGCGGACAACTCCTCCAGCAGGAACGGCGTCAGTTCCACCAGACTGAGCCGACCCGCCAGAGACTCGGAGACTTGTCGGGCCAATCCCGGCGAAACGGAGCCCAGCAGGAGGAAACGCCCCATCGTCCGGCGGTCTTGGTCAATGGCGGAACGGAGCCGTGGGAACACCTCCGGCCAACTCTGCGCTTCGTCCAGGATGACCAATTCCTTTCCTTCGACAAGCGATGTCCATTGGAGGTCCAGGCGGAGTCGTTCGGTCTCCACTTCCAGATCGAAGTACCGGCCTGCCAAGGATCGAGCCAGGGTGGTCTTTCCGCACTGACGCGGCCCAACCAAACCCACGGCCGGAGACTGCCGTAGACGTTCCCGGATCAGGTTGTTCACCAGTCGTTGGATCATTTCTTGCAGATTAACATGTTGTTTGTGTTTTGCAAGAATGGCGTTGTGAGATTATCTCAGAACGCTGAATGTTACTGCGAGGAACGCAGCGACGAAGCAAAGCACGGTGGCGTACCCGGTGATTGTCTCTGAATCCGCGATATTCCTGTATTCCATCACCCCGCCGCTTGGCCGGCCGGCTCGAAGAGGGCTTCGACGAAGTTGGCGGGGTCGAACTCGGCGATGTCCGCGGGCTTCTCGCCCAAGCCGACGAACTTGACGGGGATGTCGAGCTTCTCCTTGATGGCGATGACGATGCCGCCGCGGGCGGTGCCGTCGAGCTTGGCCAGGAAGATGCCGGTGACGTTGATCGCTTCGGTGAACAGTTGGGCCTGCGAGATGGCGTTCTGGCCCGTGGTGCCGTCGAGGACGAGCAGCACCTCGTGCGGCGCGCCGGGGATCTTCTTGGCCACCACGTCGCGGATCTTCGTCAGTTGCAGCATCAGGTCCTTCTTGGTGTGCAGCCGGCCGGCGGTGTCGAGGATCAGGATATCCGCGCCCCGGGCGGTGGCGGCTTCGCAGGCATCGTAGGCGACCGCGGCGGGGTCGCTGCCGGCCTGGTGCTTGACGATCTGGACGCCGATCCGCTCGGCCCAGATGGTCAGTTGCTCGACCGCCGCGGCCCGGAAGGTGTCGCAGGCGGCCACGATGACCTTCTTGCCGTTGCGATGGAAAATGTAGGCCAGCTTGGCGATGCTCGTGGTTTTGCCGGTCCCGTTGACGCCGGCCACGAGGATCACCGTGGGCCCGCTCTCGGCGGTGCGCAACTGCCGATCCGCCGGCGGCCAGTAGTTCTTCATGTGCTCCTTGAGGAACGGAATGATCTCCTCGGACTTGGAGATCTTGCGGGCGCGGTACGCCTCGCGCAGCTCGGTGATCAGTCTCTCGGTGGTCTCAACGCCGATGTCGTCGCT
>VGYL01000574.1 GCA_016872975.1 Planctomycetota bacterium | reverse complement strand
GGCCCGACGCACCCGTTTTCGGTGCGGGACATGCTGGCGATGGACCGCATCTCGGACCCGCAGGTCTCGCCCGACGGCACGTCGGTCGTTTTCGGCGTGCGCCGGACCGATCTGGAGGCGAATCGCGGGCGGATGGACCTGTGGATTGTCGCCACGGAAGGCACGGGACTGCGCCGGCTCACGTCGCACCCGGAATCCGACTCGAATCCGCGCTGGGGGCCGGACAGCCGCACGATCTGGTTCCTGTCGAGCCGGTCGGGGTCGTCCCAGGTCTGGAAGATCTCTGCCGACGGCGGCGAGGCCCAGCAAGTGACGGATGAGCCTTTGGAGGTGGGCAACCTGCTGGTCTCCCCCGATGGCAGGCACCTCGCCTACACGATGGCGGTCTTTCCCGACGGCAAGACCGTGCAGGAGACCCACAGCAGGCTCCAGGAGCGGGAGAAGAACAAGGCCACCGGGCGGATTTACGAGCGGCTGTTCGTGCGCCATTGGGATACCTGGAAAGACGGCCGGCGCTCGCATCTGTTCGTGCGGCCGGTGGCCGGCGGGGAGGCTGTCGATGTCATGCGCGGCATGGACGCCGACACGCCCTCGCCGCCGTTCGGCGGTCCGGAGGAGATCGCCTTCACCCCGGACGGCCAGGGTATCATCTTCACCGCGAAGGATGTCGGGCGGGAAGAGGCCTGGTCCACCGATTTCGACCTGTACCACGCCCCGCTGGACGGCGCCGCGCCGCCGCGGTGTCTGACCGAAGAGAACGAAGCCTGGGACACTTGTCCGGTCTTCGCGCCGGACGGCAAGACGCTGGCCTATCTGGCCATGAGCCGGCCGGGATACGAATCCGATCGGTTCCGGATCATGCTCATGGATTGGCCGGCCTCGGCAGCCCAGCCGCGCTCGGCGGGTAAGAAGAAGGCCCAGCCAAAGGCGGCAGACCGGCAGGAGAGCGGCAGCGCCCGGCACTTGGCCCCCGGCTGGGATCGCAGCCCCGCGGCCCTCGCCTGGTCGGCGGACGGCCGGAGCCTCTATGCCACCGCCGCGAATACCGGGCAGACATCGCTGTTCTCCCTCGATGTCCGTAGCGGTGACGCGCGCACGATCGTCAAGGAGGGGACTGTTCACGCCTTTGCTTCCGCCGCCGGCGGACAGATCGTCTATGTCCTGAGCCACCTCCAGTCGCCGGCGGAGTTGTATCGTGTGCGGGACGACGGCACGCAGGTGCGAAAGCTGACGGATGTCAACAAGGACAAAGTGGCCGCGGCGCGCATGGGCGCGTATGAGCAGTTCAGCTTTCTGGGCTGGAACGATGAGACCGTGTTCGCCTACGTCGTCAAACCCGTGGACTTCGATCCGAGCAAGAAATACCCGGTGGCGTTCCTGATTCACGGCGGGCCCCAGGGCTCGTTCGGCAACACCTTCCACTACCGTTGGAACCCGCAGGCCTACGCCGGGGCCGGCTACGCCGCTGTCATGGTCGATTTCCACGGCTCCATCGGCTACGGACAGGCCTTTTGCGATTCCATCGGCGGTGACTGGGGCGGCAAGCCCTTCGTGGACCTGCAAAAGGGACTGGCCGCCGCCCTGGAACGCTATCCCTGGATGGATGGCGACCGGGTGGGGGCTCTGGGCGCCTCGTTCGGCGGGTACATGATCAACTGGATCGCCGGCCAATGGCCCGACCGGTTCCGTTGCCTGGTCAATCACGACGGCAATCTGGATGAGCGAATGGCCTACTTTGACACCGAGGAACTGTGGTTTCCCGAGAGGGACCACCAGGGCACCCCGTGGGACCATCCCGCCGGCTACGAGGAGCACAACCCCGTTCGGTTTGTCGGAAGATGGAATACGCCCATGCTGGTCATCCACGGCGAGCTGGATTTCCGCGTCCCGGTGACCCAGGGTCTGGGCACCTTCAACGTGCTGCAACGGCGCGGCATTCCCAGTAAACTGCTTTACTTTCCCGACGAGAACCATTGGGTCCTCAAGCCGCACAACTCGATCCTCTGGCACGAAACCGTGATCGGTTGGCTGGATCAGTGGCTCAAGTACGCAAAAATTGACGATTCCCGGACATCTCGGTAAAATGCCCGCCTATCAGTGCTGCCGGGTCGGCGCAGGACTGACGATCTTGGTTGGATACGGGGCCTGTAGTGGTAGAGAGAAAGAGCAACAAGACGATGGAGCCGGCGGCTTCCGCGACAGCTCGTTCGAACGCCAAAGGGGACCTGGGGGTCATGCGCAGCATGCCCCAGGACCTCGGGGCCGAGGCTGCCGTCCTGGGTTCCATGATGGTGGACCCACGCTGCATCGGCGAGGTCATCGAGCGGCTCAAACGGGACGCCTTCTACCATACCGAGCATCAGTTGGTTTACGACGCCATTGTCGCTCTCTTCGAGAAGAACCGCGGGGAAGGCATCGACGGCCTGCTGGTACGCAGTGAGCTGGAGCGAAACAACCAGCTCGATGCCATCGGCGGGTCGGAGTACCTTCAGCGCATGCTGGAAACCGTCCCCTCCTCCGCGAACGTCCAGTACTATGCCGACATCGTTCGGGAGAAAATGCTGCTGCGGGAGACGATCGCGGCGGCCACGGAGATCCTGCGGGACTCCTACGACGAAAGCGGCACCGCCACTGAGAAGCTGGACGAGGCCGAGCGGAAGATCTTTGCCGTCACGGACAAGCGCATCACCAACTCGGCCGTGGCCCTCAAGGACCTCGTCACCAAGACCTTCGAGCTGATCGAGAGGCGCGAAGGGACCCACGTCACCGGCCTGGCGACCGGGTACTACGAGCTGGACGACATGACCTGCGGCTTGCAGAAAGGCGAAATGATCATCATCGCCGGCCGGCCCAGCATGGGCAAGACGGCCCTGGCCTTGAATGTCGCCGAGCACATCGGGATCATCGAGAAGATCCCCCTGGCCATCTTCTCGCTGGAAATGGGCCGACAGCAGTTGGCCGAGCGGTTCCTGTGCTCCTACAGCGGGGTCGATGCCCAGCTCGTGCGCAAGGGCATGCTCAGCACCGAGCACTATCAGAAACTGGTGGAGGCGTGCGGAGTCACTTCCGAGGCCCCGATCTACATCGACGACACCGCGGCCCTGACGCCCCTGGAGCTGCGGGCCAAGGCCCGCCGGCTCAAGAGCGCCTGCGGCATCCGGTGCGTCCTGGTGGATTACCTCCAGTTGATGCACGTGGACTCCAAGAAGATCGAGTCGCGCCAGCAGGAAATCACGACGATCTCGCGGTACCTCAAATCGCTGGCGCGCGAGCTCGAGGTCCCGGTGGTCGTGCTGAGCCAGTTGAACCGCTCCCCCGAGGGCCGGGAAGACCACCGCCCGCGCATGAGCGACTTGAGGGAAAGCGGGAGCATCGAGCAGGACGCGGATGTGGTCATGTTGTTGCACCGCGAGGACTATTATCATCGCGGGGAGGAAGCGTACGAGCCGGACAATACCGCGGAGGTCATCATTGCCAAGCAGCGCAACGGTCCGACGGGCATGGTGAAGTTGACCTTCCGGGAGAAATGCACGCGTTTCGAGAATCTGGCGCAGATCGAGCAGGAAGCAGTTCCGTTTTGAGCGGGGAGCAGCCCACAGCTCAAGACCTATTGAGGTAACCGATGCAGGATGCAATGTTCGTTCTCGTGGCGTCGCTGGTGTTGGTGGGTGCGGGGACCGGGTCCGTCGCCGCGGCCGAGAAGCCGGAGGTGACCCCGAATGCCCCGCCCACCGTGGCCGCGCCGGGCAGGGCCCAGATCGTCAAGTCCATCGAATTCGAGGGCAACCGCAAATTCAAGGCGCACGTGCTCCGCGAGCGGCTGGGCTTCCAGTTGGGCGACCGCCTGGACCCGTTCCTGGCGGAAGGGGGCCGCGTGACGATCATGGAGGTCTATCGCAAGGTCGGGTATCCCTCGGTCCAGGTGACGCTGGACCGCGAGCGGCTCGCCGAAGGCCACCTGCTGTACCTGATCGAGGAAGGGCCCCGCGTCCAGGTCGGCTCGATCCGGTTCGTCGGCAACGATTCGTTCCGCGCCCGGACGCTCAAGCAGGTCATCAAGATCAAAGAGCGCAAATGGCTGCTCTGGCCCACCTACTACACCGAGGACGCCGTCCAGAATGACACGGAACTGCTGCGCGAATTCTATTACGCCCAGGGGTACCTGGACTACAAGATCACCTCGGAAACCCAGTTCAGCGCCGATGGCGCCAAGGTACACCTGACTTTCTTCATCGAGGAGGGGCCGGTTTACCATGTGGCGGACCTCGTCTTCATCGGCCAGACCCGCTACCCGGCCGAGCAGTTGCGCGAGAAGGTCAAGGTCAAGCCGGGCGACGTTTACCGCAAGGCCAAGGTTGACCGGGATGCCCGCGAGATCTCCCTGCTCTATCGGGAACAGGGCTACGTGGATGCCGAAGTACGACAAAGCGCAACCTTCACCCCCGAGTCCCAGGACCACCTGGTCGTTGTGACGTTCACCATCCGGGAAGGCCGGCAATTCCGCATCGGCCAGATTGAGATCACCGGCAACGAGATCACGAAGGACAAGGCCGTGCGGCGGATTCTCGATGAATACGGTTTCACGCCGGGCGAGTTGTACAACGCCAAGATCGCCCCGCGCGAAGGCGGCGGCATACTCGAAAAGTATGTTCAAAGGGGCGTCGTGGCCGAGCAGGCCATGATCCGGCCGATGGGTCCCGCCGGCGGCGCGCGGGTCCGCCGGCCGTCGGAGCCGAACGCGACCGCGCCCCGCCCGGCGGAGCCGAATCTCGCCGACCCGAGCGTCACCACGCCGCGCCCCTCAGGGCCGAACGCGACCGCGCCCCGCCCGGCGGAGCCGGAGTGGGCGGAGCTTCCGGCCCCCGCCAACGGGGAGCTGGAGGCCCGCGACGTCCGCGTGGACATCCGCGAAGGCATGACCGGGCTGATCCGCCCGGGC
>VGYL01000573.1 GCA_016872975.1 Planctomycetota bacterium | reverse complement strand
ATGTCATTGTCTTGTCCATAACTGTTGCGATCCTCACATGGTTGCTCCATGCATGATAGCGGCTGGAGCTAACGGAAGGTATAGGCCAGTTTGAGAAAGACGGTCTGGGCGGGGTCGGGGTCGTCGGCGGCGCGCACGTTGTTGTAGACGACGTAGACGTGGGCATCCTTGCGGAACTCCCAGCCGTAGATCAGACTGAAGTTGTGCACCGCCGTGCTGCGGTGCTGGATGGAGCTCTTGAGCCACATCACGTTGCTGAAGAAATAATCGAACACCACCCGGTTGAGCCAGATCGTATCATCCTGGCCCTCGGGCTGTTCTTCGAAGCGGATGACGTATTCGTAGCGGATGGGCCAGCGCTCGATGAACTTGAGGTGCTTGCCGAAGGTCAGCTCGTCGTACCGGGTCTCCTCGAAGACGCCAAAAGCGTACCCGAAACCCATCGAACGCCAGTAGTCGGACTGGTTGAAGACGATGTCCATACTCGTGCGGCGGTTGCGGAAGGGCCGGTGGTAGTCGTGGCGGTATCCCGCCTCGAGGCCGACATCGTTTCGCAGGGTCACGCCCACCCGTGTGGCGTAATCGCGCAGGGAAGCGTCGCGGTCGCCGTCTTCGTAATACTGCGCATTGAAATAGGTGAAGAGGCTCTTGTACCAGCGCTCGGACGAGCGGAGATTGTAGGTGGAAAAGAAAACGGGTCCGAAGATGTCCCGGCGGGGAATGAAGCCCAGGACCGGGTCAAACCCCTCCGTGATGCCCCGGTAGCCCACGCCGATCTCCCAGGGATATTGGTCGTAGGTGACGGAACTGTACCCGTAGAAGTCGGCCCGGTCCTTGATGAGTTGCTCGTCCGCGTTCCGGAGCCGGTCATCCGCCCCCGCCAGGCTGTAGCCGAACCGCCAGTCGTCGTTCAGGTACAGGGTTGCATCGGTGCCCGCGACCCGCGAGTGGCTCGCGTCGAACTGGGAATTGCTCAGGTGCAGACCCACCGTGGACTTCTCGCCCACGTTCCGGATGCCGCGGAAGATGGTGGAGTTGCCGTAGTACCGGCGCCCGTGGACGGTGTCGCCGTAGACATCGATGAGGGCGAACTTGTGCTTGCTCCCATCCCCGGTGACGCGGGCGCCGGCCTCGATGTCCGTGAAGCGCCGGCTGTAGTAGAGCCGCTCGCCGCTCGAGCGAAAGAGCTGCTCGCCCTCCCGGAAGAACAGGCGTTTCTCGGGCAGGAACCGTTCCGTGTCGCGCAGCTCGATGGTGTCGGCGTCGGCTTCCACCTGGGCGAAATCCGGGTTGACCGTCCAGCCGGTGACCACCGAGGGGGTCAGGCGGAAACTGACGTCGGCCCCGGCGTCGAACTGGGTCTTGGTGCGGCCGTTGAAATCCACGTGCGCGGCGGCGTAGGGCGTCACCTCCAGATTCCGATCGAACACGCTGTCGGCCAGATCGAGACCCGTGAGATGGCCGAAATGCTGGGGCTTGAAGTAGTCCGTGCGGTTGTAGCTCCAGAAGCTGGTCACATCCGTGCGGACGAGCTTGCGGGTGAAATTCAGACCCCAGGTCTGGCCGTCCGCCCGCCGGTAGTTCAGGACGCGCAGCGGGATGCGCATCTCGCACACCCAGCGATCCTCTCCAATCCGGGCCGCCAGATCCCAGTCGGCCGACCAACTGGTGCTGAACGTCCCGCCCGGTCCTTCGTAGGCGTCCACGCGCGTGCCGAGGGGATTGGAGAAGAAGGCGTACTTGGAGTTGTGACTGTGCATCGGGTCCAGATGGATCTCCACCCAGTCGTCGCCCTGGAAGTAGCGGTCCTCCCGCCGCTCCGTGGCCCGGATCTTGTCGACCTGATTGTCGAAGCACTCCACCGCGACATACAGATGGCTGCGCGTGTAGGCCATGCGGACGGTGGTCTGCTGGTCCGCGGGCTGGCCCGAGCGGACATCGATGAAATTCGTCGCGACCTCGGCCTGGGCCCAGAACGGCTCGTCGAGAACGCCGTCGACCGCCAGCGGGCTGTCGACGCGCAGCGCCCGCAGACTCGGCGCCGACGTGTTGGCCTCGCGGTGGGCCGGGCACGGGCGCGGGACCGCCAGCAGTAAGGCGAGAGAGATGACGCGGAGGCGAAGATGTGGCATGAAGGCCCCTGTTCTCATCCCCGCCACGGCCGCGGACGACCGGTCTGCTGGAGGTGGCTGATGATCTGTTGCGTGAGAATAGCGTCCTCGCGGACCTGGAAGTCGAACATGCCGACGTTGAGGAAGTCCGCGCCGTGCTCGAAGGCGAAGCGAAAGCCGTCGCGGGGGTGGATGGCGCCGGCGGCCAGGACTTTGAAGGCGATCCAGGGCTTCTTGACCGTTGCCATGAATGCGGCGGTCTTCTCGGCGTCGGTGCACCACATGTTGTCGCCGCGGGGCAGGCCCGTCGCGGGCCGCTCGGCCTTGGGCGGAGCGGACCAGTAGTTGTCGCTGTGAAAGGTCTTCAGGTAGAAGTCCAGCTCGAGGCCGGCCTTCTCCAGGGCCATCGGGACTTCCAAGTGGTGACAGGCGACCCCGGCGATCAAGCCGTTGCGGCGGATGAACTCCAGCGCCTGGGCGATCAGATCGAGGCGGCGGAGGCTGACCCAGTGGTCGGCGATATTGCCGTGAAGGAAGGCCCCGACCGCGCCGTTGTCGATCGCCTTGCGGATCGAGCCGGTGAGATCGTCGCTCTTGGGGTAGGTCTGGGCGAGCCATTGAATCCGGCCGCCGAATTCGTCGCGGTACCTGCGGTAGACGCGCAGGGTCGGGTCCTCGCCGTAGGCGTAGGGGCTGTTGACCGGCCCGATCATCGTGTTGACGCCGCACTCCTCGCAGAGCTGCCAGGTTTCCATGATCTTGCGGTCCGTGAAGTAGGCCCGCATCAGGGCGGCGACGTAGAGCAGGTCGCGGTCGTGGGCGCTGCCGATGATGAGATTGCCGCCGCAGATCAGGCGGCTGATCTTGACAGGACCGATCTTGCCGACGGGCAACTGCACATTCGCCATTTCATGTTCCCGTGATGTACGTTGCGGCGATCTTGTCGTCCGTCGTGTTTACCCAGTCCTTGAGAATCCGTCGATGCTGATCCAGGGTCGTCTTGAACGCCGGGACTTCGGCCAGGTTCTTCATCTCGCCCGGGTCGTCCTTGAGGTCCGTGAGCTGTTCGCGGCGCGCGCCGGAATCGTAGAGGCAGTACTTGAACCGGTCCGTTCGCACCATGCGGCCGTTCTGACTCTCCACAACGATGCTGTCGCGCCATCCCGCCGGGACCTTGTCCTGTGTCAACGGTCGCAGACTGCGGCCGGGCCGGCCGGGCGGGGCCTCGATCCCCGCATAGTCGCACAGGGTGGGCAGCAGATCGAGACCGTTGGAAACGAGGTGCGTATGGTCCACCACCCCCCGGGGAATCGCGCCGGGCAGGCTCATGAGGAAGGGGATATGCACGGATTCCTCATACAGCACGGACTTGTGCTCCAGCTTGTGGGCGGCATCCATATCGCCGTGATCGCTGGTGAAAACGACGAGGGTATTGTCTTCGAGTCCGGCCTCGCGCAACGCGTCCAGCACGACCCCGATCTCGGCATCGACCATCTCGGTCAGCCGGCAGTAGGCCCAGCGGTGCAGCCGCCACTGCCGCTCGCTCCAGTGGGCCCGGATGTGCACCCGGAACGGACGCACCTCGACGTAGTTGCGCGTGATGCCTTCCGGCTCTTGGTCCGGGATCTCATGATTGGCCGGCAGCGGAGGACACTGGTCGCGCACAAAGCCGGCGAGGTCCGCGCTCTGTCGCGCCTGGTCGAGCACCGCCTCGCAGGTCCGCGAATCGAGGTTGTCCGTGGCGGTACCGCCTGCGGATCGCTGGTGGTCATTGATCGCCATGTAGCAGATGTCGTGCGGGTTGATGAAGGAGGCGAAGAGGAAGAAGGGCTTCGTGTGGGGGCCCTTGAGAAACTGGGCACAGGCGTCCGCCAGCCCTTGGCGGGCGTTGCCGGTCAGACTGCGGAAGCCGATGCTCTTGAGGTTGTTCATCCGCGCGGGCAGGTGGACCTTGCCGCCGTAGACGGTCTCATAGCCCGCGTTCTGGAAGAGGTTGCCGAGGGACTGCTCGATCATCGCGTCAGTCACGGCCGACTGCTTGGAGTCCTCGTTCTTGCCCATGCCGATGGCACTGGGCATCAAACCGGTGAGCAGGCTGAAGCGGCTCGGGATGCAGACGGGGTTGCAGGCATAGGCCCGCTCGAAGCGCACGCCTGAGGCGGCCAGCCGGTCCAGGGCCGGGGTCTTGAGCCAGCGGTTCCCCGTGCAGCTCATCATACCGGCGTGCTGCTGATCCGTCATGATGAACAGGATATTGGGCCGCTGTCGGTGGTCTGCCGCGGCAACCGGCATCTGCGCCAGAGCCAACCCCGCCGCGGTCTTCGCGGTTGTCGCAATGAATTCTCGTCTTTTCATAATGCCATCCCAAGTCGAACGGTGCGTGGTACGCACCCTACGAACTGGCGTTCGGAGTTCCGCCTTATGAGTTTTGACGAACAAGTTCGGTAGTGGCCGCGCCAGCCGCTCTCCTCGTAGGTCGTGCGTCCTCGCACGACATCTCCGGCGAGCGGGGACGCTCGCCCTACGAAGAGCGCCCGTCGCCGGGTTCTGATTACCGATCTTGTTCGTCAAAACTCATCAGACTTCTGATAGCGCTACCGGTACGGGACCAAGATTCTGCCGGTAGGGTGCCGGCCTGCGCCCTGCTTCTCAGCGAATGGTCACCAGCTCGATTCCTTTGCCTGTGCCCAGGTTGCGGGAGTACTGGCGGTCCTTCGGATTGTTCCAGTGCTCGTGGACGCCCATGCTTGCGAGGGTGGTCCCGTCCCCCTCCGGGTCGTACTTCGTGCCGGAGGGCGGCTGGTTCGCCGGCGCCGCCTCGTGCAGGTA
>VGYL01000572.1 GCA_016872975.1 Planctomycetota bacterium | reverse complement strand
GCTGAACGATCGCCTCTGCGCCCTGCCCGGCCTGTACGAGCAGGGGGCCCGGCAGGACATGCAGCGGGTCTACTACGCCTGGAACATGCTCTTTCTGGATGAGGCCCAGGCGGGGATGTCCCGGGCAGCATGCGTCAAAGCGCTGAAGGCGGAAGGGGTCCGGGCCTCCGCCTACCAGTACCGGCTGCAGCACCAAAGCGCGGTGTATGCGCAGCCGCAATGGTGGCATCATCCGCCGCAAATTCCGCAACTGCCCGGCTCAGAGCAGGCGAACCAGACGGCGATCGGTTTGCCGCTGTTTACCTCTGAAGTTCCGGAACTGATTGAGCAATACGCGGTCGCCTTTGAAAAGGTCTGGGCGCACCGCAGACAATTGACCTGATGTCGAATCGAAAATGTCGAAAGGGGTCCTGGCATGTGGAGACTGATCGTACTGATGGTAGTAACGGCCTTGGTGTGTGTGACGCCGGCGCAGGCCAAGCTGGTCGCGCGGACGTACAACTCCGGCTTCCCCCAGGGGCACGACACCTACAACGGCATGGGCACCGGCAGCGACGGCAAGATCTACTACGTGCTGTCCTCCGAATTGCCTGACCTCGGCGCCCAGATGTTCTGCTACGATCCGGCCCAGGATAAGATCGAGCACCTGGGCGACATCACGGAGGCCTGCGGCGAGAAGGGCAAGAAGACCGTCGTACAAGGCAAGTCGCACGTTCCCTTCGTGGAGCAGAGCGGCAAGCTCTACTTCGCGACCCACGTCGGCTGGTACAGCATCATCGACGGGATGGAGAAGATCGGCATCCCGCCGGCGGGGTGGAGGCCCTACCCGGGCGGCCACTTCCTCTCCTATGACATGAAGACCAAGAAGTTCGAATCCCTGGCCGTCGCCCCGGGCGGCGAGGGCATCCTCACCATGACGATGGACACCAAGCGCGGGCGGCTCTACGGCCTGACCTGGCCCGCCGGACACTTCCTCCGCTACGATCTGGCCAAGAAGGAGCTGAAAGACCTGGGACCCGTCTCCAAGCTGGGCGAGAACGGCAAAGGCGACGACTATCGCACGCTCTGTCGCTCCTTCACGGTCGATCCGCGCGACGGCAGCGTCTACTACACGGTCGGCGACGGCGACATCTTCCGCTACCGCTACGAGCAGGACGCCATCGAGATGGTGGCCGGCGACGACCTGCGCAAGGACTACTTCGGCCTGTACGATCCGACCTCGGCCGGGCACATGGGGTACAACTGGCGGCAGACCTTCTGGTATGGACCCGAGAACGCCGTCTACGGCGTCCACGGCAACTCGGGTTACCTCTTCAAGTTCGATCCGCGTCTGCCCCAGGTGGAGATCGTCGCACGGATCACCTCCGCGCCCTCCCAGCGCAGCGGCATGTTCGACCAGTTCAGCTACGGCTATCTCGGCTTCGCCCTCGGTCCCAAGGACCGGATCTTCTACCTGACCGGCGGGCCGATCTACGTCGACGGCAAGCGGGTCACCGGCAAGAAGACGACCGCCATGGGCGAGTCCAAGGGACAGGAGAATCTGCACCTGGTCACCTTCGACATCCCCACCCGCAAGTACATCGACCAGGGTCCGATCTTCTTCAAAGACGGCCAGCATCCGTACTACGTCAACGCGATCGCCGTCGGCAAAGACGGCACCGTCTACACCCTGTCGCGGATCACCGAAAACGGCACCACCCGCACCGACCTGATCAGCATCAAGGGCCCCTTCAAAAAGTAGCATGGGCGTCCCGCCCATGAAAAACACGGGCCCGATGCCCGTGTCCCGTAGCATGGGCGTCCCGCCCATGAGAACACGGGCCCGATGCCCGCGTCCCGTAGCATGGGCGTCCCGCCCATGAATACACGGGCCGGCATGCCCGCGTCCCGTAGGATGGGCGTCCCGCCCATGAGAACACGGCCCCGATGCCCGTGCCACTTCTCGTACACATTCTGACATTGCATGCATTCCCGTGGTCCTCCGCACCCGCCCCGGACGGAGCAGGGGACGTACACGGCGAGAACGCCGAACATGGCCGCGGCCCGCCCCGGGAACGCCGCTCTCCCGAGCGGCTCTCTTGACCCGAGCCAATCGGGAGGGGACCCCAAACGCGACGAATCGCGTTTGGGAACCCCAGATTGGCGTTCCCGGGGGAATCGGCTTTGTTCCGCACGAACGCCTCGGGCGGGAACGGTGGAATGATCGAATACTGGAATACTGGGATATCCCGACCGCGACCTTGCCCAGCTTGACACTTGAAACTTCAAACTTCAAACTTCAAACTCTCCTCCCAAATTGGCTTTGTTTTTTCGAGGCCTTTTGCAGGCATGTTTCACCATAACTCTTTTCTCTGGCGACAGTTATCCTTCCGTGAACCCATCCCAAGATTGGGTTTGTTTGGCGCGGAAGCCTCGGGCTGGAAGGCTGGAATGAATACTGGAATGGTGGGATATCCCGGCCACGATCTTGCCCAGCTTGACACTTGGAACTTCAAACTCTTCTCCCATTATCTTTGTTCCGCACGGACGGCCTGCGGCCGGAACGAAAAGGGTAGAAAAGAAAATGGCAGAAAGGAAGATGGGGAGAACCGAAGAAGGTCTCGCTTTCGGGGTTCATTTTCCTTTCCCCCATTTTCCTTTCTCGTATTCCATCGGCACAGGCCGGGGCAGGCACAGGGACCGGCCCCTACAACAAGACGCTTCTCGAACCATGTATGTTCCAAAGAAATCGAACAGTACACATAAATTCTGTACATTCACGAACCGGGACCCGCCGCCAGGAGGACCGCCGCCCCCAGATGTCAAAAGGACCCGCAATCATTCTCTCAGCCACAGATTGCGCCGATTCTCCAGCCCGGCCTGCGGCCGGAACCAAAAAGATCTTGAACCACGGAGATCACGGAGGGCACGGAGATGAAGGGGATCGTCCCTCGGCGCCACGATGCCAACCCGTGAAGCCCCATGTCCTTTCCACCGGTCTCTTTGGTTCTGTCTCCGTGGTCTCCGTGCCCTCCGTGGTTCAACACATAATCCTTTCTGTCATCCTCAACCACGCCCGGAACCAAGATGACCTCGCGCCAAAGCCTGCCCTCGACCGGAGCGGGAAACGCCAAGAACGCCAAGCAAAACCCTCCCCCCCATCATTCCAGTATTCCAGTATTCCACCATTCCAGTATTCCCCTCCGCCCCCGACCGCGGCCGCCGCCCCCAAAACGGCTCGCACCGCCTCTCAACCAGACTCCGTCCCTGGGATCCCCCTGGGGCAACAAACCGCTTGGAGTTTTGTGGGACGGCCCCGGAACTCCCCCCTTTCAGCCACAGAGAGCGCCGAGGACCCAGCGCGGCCTCGGGCTTCGTCCATCGGCCGCAACCAAGAAGTTCCCCCGAGAGAAAAGCGTCGTAACGTACTGTGGATCACGATGTTACGAACGCTCAAATCAAAATCGAGCACGAAAAACAACGTGCTGCAAGATTGTAGTACGGAGAAAGGTAACGCGGACAGGGATCTCACGGATTTACACCGATTCGGGATAACCTGCGAACGCCGAGGGAGGACTTCCAACCGCCAAGGCGTAAACCCCGCGAAACCCCTGTGCTGTCAGTTGCCTTGTTCGTCCGCGAGGCCGTACAATGTATATAGCCCAACTCTTCGATCGGTTTCGACCGCCTCCCAATATCGCAGGCCGATCTCTTTAGGTCCAGCTTGGCACGTCAGGTGTTCGTGAAGGGCCAGGGCAACCTCGACTGGAATCTCGGCAACGGGCGCGAATAGTACCCGACATTGACCGCCCAGAACGAGTCCAGGAATTCCGCCCAAATCTCCAAGAAGAGCAGGCGGGGCAGTCCCACCAAAGCACGAGTGAACGACGCACACTCTGTGCTCGCCCACCTCCAGCCACTCGTCTACCCACATCGGTTTGCACGCGAAGCAGATGGGGAATGCTTCCGGTACAGGAACGCCATGTCCAAGAACCACTGCGGCATGCCTAAGACACTCGTTCAACACACAAGCATCCTTCTCCAGTCGCTCCCGTAGCCCAGCCAGCTTGGCAGCTTTGCTGAGGTTCAAGTAGGGTTGGTGTTCTCTTTCCCACACATTCGTACGTTCATCGGCGAGAACGGCCCAACTTAAATTCGGAACGACTGATACGACAAATTGGGAGGAGATATCCTCGAAAAGGATCTGCCATGGGAGATCGCCGATCTCTACGGAAGGAGCGAGCATCAACCAGCGAGTTCCAGGCTGTATTACATTTGCTTGCGCGACAATGAGCCTGCCCAAGTCTGCGAAAGAATCCCAGGGTAACACACCAGAGCCGCTCGCAAAACTCCGCAACCACATCCTTAGCCTACTCACACTCTCTTTGATTGAGTCACCGCACTGCCACCGGCAACAGGTGCCGACGCCTCCACCTGCCAATAAGAACACAGCAATGCTGCTCTCGTCGATAGGTGCAAGCCAGACACAAACCGGCGGACCAAGACCATCTGCGTTTCTGTGCCCGACTTTCTGCAACCAGTTCTGAGCATGGTCGAGATTCACCGTTGCGGGTCCGCGTGCCCCGGCGATACTGCCGGCTTCAAGAAGTCCGCGAAGATCGGACTCAGCGAGTACTGCATACTGTTTCTGGAGAAGTACGCGCTGTTCCTGATCGCCCGCTTCGCGGAGAATGGCCAAACTACGACCAACGAGAATCTCATGGAGGACAAGCATATTCGCAATGTCTGTTTGGGAAAGGACAGGGAGCATTACGGTTTTGTAGGAGAAAAAGTGGTCTGGAAAAAAACCTTCGAGTCGTCGATAAAGACAGTTGTTTTTTGTCTTGGCGGAAAGGAGTTCCACCATGCCCTACGTCACGAACGACGACTCGAAGGCGGTCCAAAGGATAACGGAAATCCAGCAGCGTCTGCAAGAGGCCAAAACGGATTGGGGGCAGTGGCTGGCGGC
>VGYL01000571.1 GCA_016872975.1 Planctomycetota bacterium | reverse complement strand
CGGGACGCGCCTTGCAGGCGAACTCCTTTCTCCTGTGGCAGGCCATGCTCCTGTTCCGGACGCTCGGCTACCGGTTTTTCGACGTCGGCGGGCTGGGCGGCCGCACCACCGAGGGTGTCGAGCACTTCAAGAAACGGCTCCAGGGCAGGGAGTACTCCCTGATCGGCGAATACTCCTACTCGCCTCTTCCTTTTCTGAAATGAGGCCCCGCGGCTGCCGGACGACCCCTTTCATCAGTTCAGGCCGCGCGCTCATACAAGACCTTTCCCTCACGCACCGCCTCACCGATGATCGTACCCGTTGCATCGCGATACTTCTCAACCTCCTCCGGTGCTACTACAATGAGATCGATCGGAATGGGAATGCCCTCCAAGGCCAAGTCGATCTGTACGGCTTGTTGCCGTTTGGATCCATTCGTGGGCATGATGACCAGGAGATCGGCATCGCTGTTCGGCCCGCTCTGCCCCCGGGCCCGCGAGCCGAACAGAATGATCTTGTCCGGGTGGAACCGCGTCGCAATACACTCCACCACTTGTTGAAGCACCGCTTCAGATTCCGCCGGCGTTTGCACCATCGTGCGTTCTCCTAGTACCGCATTTCGCAAGTCCTGAGACTATAGAGTAGAGGTTGCTTCGTCGCTGCGCTCCTCGCAATGACATGATTGCTTCGTCGCTAAAGCTCCTCGCAATGACATACTTGGGCACCCTATGTCATTGCGAGCGAGGCTCGCCGAGCGCGGCAATCTACCACCCATAGTCGCGGTACTTGTGAAATGCGGTACTAGCGCGGGACAGCCGAGACCCTGGCGTCCCACAGCCATTGTTACTATTCACGGAATAACTTCCGCTGTTCGTCGCTCGTCAGTATCCCACTCGCCCCCAGGTGGCTTCCTGCATCCGGCGGACGTCCGCGCGGCCTTCCTCGGTCGTGGGTGTGTAGTTGTGCGGCGGATTGGGCATCTTGCCGATCCGGATCGTCTCGGCGCCGAGGTACTTCCAGTAGTCGCTGTGGCCATCGGCGAAGGCGACGTTCGTGCCGTCGGCGTGGCGGACGAACGGCGGGTCCCACCATTGGGGCCGAACGTAGTGGATCGCGTAACTGTCCGGCGTGATCCGGCCTTCATCGAGGAAGACGAGCCGGTACGCCGGCGCGGGGACGGAGATCTCCGTGCGCCGCTTGACCATCAGCACCGTCTTGCCCACGCGGACGCCCTGCGTGCCGCTGTACGTCCCCGCGGCGTCGAAACAGCCGTTCATCCCGTAGGCGGTGGAGTACGTCCGCATCTCGCCCCGCACCCCGGTGGGGCACCGGTAGACCTTCTCGGCCTTGCAGTAGGGAAACAGCGCGCCGGCCCGGATGGCCTCCATCTGGATGTCCTGCGGCCGCTGCTCGCCCTGCTGGTACGCCGAGGCGCAGTCGTTGCCGACCCAGTAGCGCTCGCCCTTGTGCGGACCCGAGGCGGGCACGGGCGCCGCCGGGGCGGCGGTCGGAGCCCAGTAGGCCTCGCCGTTGACGATCCGGTCGTCGTTCTCATCGGCGTACATGATCCAGCCCAGGGTCAGGGACCGCAAATGGTTCAGGCACACCCCGCGCCGGCCCTGCTCCCGCGCCCGGTTCAATGCCGGCATGAGCACCGCCATCAGGATGGCGATGATCGCGATCACCACCAGCAGCTCGATCAGCGTGAACGCCTCCGGCGTCCTGTCGCCGGCGCGATGAGAACCCTTTCCCGCCACTCGAACAACCCCGCCGTTCCATTTCTGCCCGCTCATAGCAAACCTCCTTCAGCCACCCTATGACTTCCAGGAACCTGCCCACGCACCATTCTACCAGATTTGCCGGGGCGTCGGTATAGTCTAATTCTGAACTTCCGGGCAAACGCCAGGTCCCAAGACATGGCCGGGTGGCACGCGTGCGCCTTGTGAGCGTGCTTTCTCCACTACTGCGTTTCACAAGTGCCGCGACTCTGGTGGTGGATTGCCGCGCTCGGCGAGCCTCGCTCGCAATGACATGGGGCGCCCCAATATGTCACTGCGAGGAGCTTCAGCGACGAAGCAATCATGTCATTGCGAGGAGCGCCGCGACGAAGCAACCTCCTCCTTGTGGTCTCAGGACTTGCGAAATGCCGTAGTACTGTGTCGAACATGTCTACGAGGCGTAGACATGGCACCCGGCCCCAGCGTCATTCTGTCAGATTCCGCGGGAGATTTGTAGAGTCTGCATTGTCCCCTACAATTTCATAGATGACCGCTCCGGCGGCGGCGAGCGTGTCGGTGACGGTGGCCTGTCCGCTTTCGAACCGGGACATCTCCGTGCGGCCTTCGGGGAGCCGCTGGTAGACGCGTCCCCGCTCGGGCAATCCGTGTTCGGGGCGGCGGAGCGTGAAACGCAGCTTGTGGTCCGTGTCGGCGAGGTTGGCCACCGCCACGGCAATACTGCCGTCCTGGGCGCGCCAGGCGCCGGCCAGGTATTGGGGCACGCGGTGGCGGTATTCCTGGACGGCCCCCTGCTGGCCGGCATAGATGGACAGGCGCGACATGTCGATTTCCATGTCGGGAATCTCCATGGGCGGGGGACGCAGGAAGGTGCCGTGCAGCGAGTAAGGCAGGGCCGCCTGCCGCAATTGGACCAGTTGCCGCAGGTACGCCAGGTCCGTCTGACGTTCCGTCAGGTGTTCGGGCCGGAAGTTCGCCAGGCAGGGCTGCTGCCCCCAGACGAAGCTGCGCGCCTGTTCCAGCCGGAACTGGTAGCGGAATTTTTCGTCGAGCAGTTGGAGGGGCTGTTCCGGGGCCGAGTCCTTGGGCCAGAGCGGGTCGTACGGCGGCCGCGTCAGGGACGCGTAGTTTCCGTAGAGAACGGTGTAGCCATGATAGACCGCATGAAAGAACGGGATCGGCTCCCACTGGCCGGGGGCGGCGTAGCGTTCCCGGCTGACCTGCAGGCTCAGCATCAGATCGAGATGGGGCAGCCAGGCCTCGCCGCAGCCCTCGCCCGCCAGGGCAATGCCGGGACAGCGCCGGCGGATATCGGACTCCAGGACGCGAAATCCTGCCATCCAATACGCACCGCCTCCGGGCGGGTGGCCGTGCTCGGGGTCGTAGCAGACCAGGCTCGAGCAGGCCTGGTCCATGTAGATGCCCGGGACGCCCAGGTCGTGGTGCACGGCTTCGGCCAGGCCCGCGTAGGTGTCGCGCCAGAACGCCGTGCCCATGCACATGGAGGCCATGGGGGACTTGGTGAAGGTGTTGTAGATCTCCGGCCGTATGGTGCCATCGGCCCTCTTGACAGCGTAGCGCTGGGCCTCCCGGGACGTCCAACTCGCGGCGGTCATGCCCCAAAGCCGCTGGTTCATGTAGACAATGGCATTCAGTCCTTTCCGGCGGGCGTCGCGCACCGCCTCCCGGAAAGCCTCGGTCCCCTCGCGCGGCGGCAGGTACTCGGGGAAGTTGACGTCATAGGCGCAGCCATGCCACCAGTGCCAGAAGACGCTGACCGGCACACCGAGATAGTCCTGCAAAGCCGCGGCCGGGGGCAAGACGCCGTCGGAATAGCCCCGGTTCCAGACCCAGAATCCTGTGTCCTGGACCCAGTCCGGCGTGCGGCCCCGTTTCAGGCGGCTTTCGCGCGCCCAGGGCTGTTGCAGCGCCCACTGGCGGTACTGCGCCGCCACCGTCATCCAGTCGCCCTGAAACAGGCCGACCAGCACGTCATAGCCCGGCTCGTACGCCGCCTGGGCGGCGGTATCCGCGCCGGGGAAATGGCAGACCTCCAGGCCCAAGCCGCCCTGCCCATCGCCGAAGGCGGCGAAGCTCTTGCTGCGCGCCTGGATATCGTCGGCGGCCAAGTACAGGCCCGGGCCGTTGTCCCGGTAGAAGGCCATGCACTGCAGGGACAGCAGGCCGGGATAGGAGAATTCGCGGCGCTGGGCCTTTCCGGACGCCGGGGAGAGAATCTGCCGCGCCTGGGTCGTCTTTTCGCCCATCCAATTGGGTACGGCGAGCACCTCCGCCTCCTGGGGCCGGATGGCGGGGACGCGCGGGAAGCGCACCACCAGGGGAACTGCGCCGTCCAAACCGCGCACGCTGATCGAGAAACGACCGGCCCGGGCCGCAGGGTCAAGACGGACCCGGACCGACACGGACAGACGGGCCATGGCCTCCCGGCCGAACCCGCTCCACAACAGGTGTAAGCGGGTCGGATCGTGGTCTTCCTGCCGATATTCGAATTGTTGCGCGTGCTCGGGAAGCAGCGTGCCTCCGGCCGATTCCGGCAACTCCAACACCCACAGACTGCCGCAGGCGTCCCCGGCCACGTGGTCATGGCCGGCGCGCTTATCGAGCAAGGAAACAAGGTGTCCCTGCTTCTCGTCAAAACGCAAGGCCACTTCCGGGCCGTCCACGGACGCCGCCGAAGCGCCGGCGCTCAGACCGAGCGTCACCAGCAGGACAGCCCACCGTAAGCCGCGCCAACCTTTGCCACAAACGTGTTTCATGGTATGTACCTGAATGCGGCGTTCTTCGGAGAAAGCAATGCCATACACGGGCTCCACGGTCACAAGTGATAGCCGCCCGACTGCACCGCCGGGCGAGGTCCGGCGCATTATACTGCGCCCCTGCGCGCCGGTGCCACGGGGATTCGGTGGCTCGTGTGTGCCGATATCTTCGCGGGCCGCGTCAAAAGGTGCGTGAAAAGCCGGCTCTATGTGGCATGGGCTTGGGGTGCCCATGTGGCACAGCCGCCCTCGGCTGTGATGGAAAGGACACCCCCGAGGGCGGGGGTGCCACATAGTTGCGGTCCCCTTCCAGCCCATGAATCATCGGCAGGATGCCGATGCCACGAGACCGCACGGGCAGGATGCCCGTGCCACTTTTCACACATCCTGTCAGACCCGCCTCACGAGTTTTGACAGACAGAGCCGGTGATCGCACCGCACCCGTTGTCTCGGCGACT
>VGYL01000570.1 GCA_016872975.1 Planctomycetota bacterium | reverse complement strand
GGGCGTCACCGGGTAATCCCGGGATGCCGTGGTTCCGCTGAGGTAGATCCGGCCGTTCGGGTCGATATCGATGCCCGAAGTCTCCTCCGCTGCGCTTCCCCCGATGTAGGTTGAGGCCAAAAGACTCCTGCCATCGGGGGAGAGTTTCGCGACAAAGCCGTCGATCCCACCGGCATACGTGCGATCGAAGGCATCGGCCGTAGTAGGGAAGTTGACAGAGCTGGTGATGCCCGTCACGATGGCGTTGCCGCGGACATCCAGAACAAGACCGTCATTGCCGCTGCAGGCATCGTTGCCGGAGCCACCGAGGTAGGTGCTGAAAAGCAGTTGCGACCCGTCCGCGCTGAAGCGGGCGACGAGGCCGTCTCCCATAACGTAGGGATCCGTGCCCGTGCCGCCTCCGTAGGTCCCCTGAAATGCGCCTGCGGTGACCGGCAGATCCGCGGAATTGGTCATGCCGGCTACGCAGATCGTGCCGTCGGCATGCACCACCACGCCGGTGTAGGTGGCATCATATCCTCTCCCCCCGTAGAGGGTGGAGAAGACCAGACGCCCGCCGTCGGGAGCCACCTTGGTGAGGATGGCGTCCCAGCCGCCCGGGTTGGCGTGGACCCGCTGGTACGCGCCGGGCGTGGTGGGATAATTCGCTGATTTCGTGTGTCCTCCCAGGTAAAGGGCCCCCTGAGGATCGACGAACACGTTGCCCCGACACCAGTCTTCGGCGGAGCCGCCCAAGTAGGTGGAGTAGATGAGCGTTGTGCCGTCGCCGGTGAGCCGGGTCACAAAAATATCGGCGTCTCCTCCCAGGGTCCGCTGGAAGGCCCCAGCCGTGGTCGGGAAGTTCGAGGATTTCGTGATCCCGATCACGTACACGGAACCGTCGGTTCCGATCCGCACGCCATAGCCCCGGTCTTCCGCGCTGCCTCCCAGGTACGTTCCCCAGACGAGACTCCCGCCGTCGCCGGCGAGTTTGGCGACATAGGCGTCTTGACCCCCGTTGTGGGTGCGGTCATATGCCCCGGCGGTGGTGGGCAAATTGGTTGAGAACGTGTTCAGGACAACGTAGATCTGCCCGTGGCGGTCGACCGCCACGCCTTGCGCACGATCGTACTGACTGCCTCCCAGGTACGTCGCGAAGCTCACCTGCTGCTGAGCCCAGCCAGGCATCGCGCCCATCAGGATGAACAGACACAAAACCACGCTGCACACGACTCGACGCACGAACCGCTCCTCGCTCCAAATCCACATTCTCTTGTCACCCTTTCTACAGCGACATTGCCGCTTTCGTATTCCTGTTGCGCTCACCCGGCTGATTCGCCACCATCATTATACCTTTTGATTGCATACGGCAGTGAGGCCAATCGTCCGGATCAGCCGTTTTCCTGGAGAAAGAGCCACGAATTGGCGTCGGGAGGCACGATGCGTAGATCGCACCGAAAGTGAAGTCTATCGCCCAAAAGAACAAAATCTAAAATCTGCAGAATTCCACACCGCCGGAACGGCTTGTTGATATTCTGGTCGCTCAGGCCGCAGGCCCGCAGCAGCCCGCGGTGCGGCGCCCGCTGGAAACCCATCTTAACCGTGTCACTTCTCATTGTCTGTCAACTCCAAACCATCAGTATGCCGTGCACACCGTACCACGCGCCGGCCGATGAATAAAGAAATAATCCCTCGCCGCAGGCGGGACACTCCGGAAGATCGCGGTTTTTGCTTGACAATGACGGGAGAAGATGTCATGCTCGTGAACAGATGCACGTACATGAACATCTGTGCAGGCGTCGTCTTGACAAAATGACTTGAAGCACGAGATGGCCAGCATCCGCGCCATAGAGTATGGAGCAGGTATGCGTAAGCGAGGGTTCACGCTGATCGAATTGCTGGTGGTCATTGCGGTCATCGCGCTGTTGATGGCCATTCTCCTACCGGCGTTGAACAAGGCCAGGCAACAGGCCCAGACCATCGGGTGCCGGGCCAATCTCAAAGGGTACGGCATCGGTCTGCGGATGTATCTGGACGAGAACCAGAACCGGTTCCCGGACGCCTGGCGGTGGATGAAGGCCAAGGAAGGCCACAACTGGGTCCGCAAGGGCGAGACGCCCGACGGGGTCTTCTGGCCCTACATCAAGGCCCTGGGCGCCCACATGTGTCCGACGTTCTCCCAGTGGGTCAAGAACACCCAGTACGACACGACCGCCGTCAGCTACGTGATGAACTCCTACGTGGGCAACCAGCAGGGGGCCATCTGGTCCAACTGGCTGGGCGCCAACGTCACCGGCGTCACGCGGGAATCCCAGGTCTACAATCCCGCCCGGGTGGTCGTTTTCACCGAGGAGAACACCTGGACCATCCAGGGCTACAGCATTGCCCCGTTCAACGACACCCACTTCACCGTCGGCAATCGAACGCGGCAGATCGACAATTATGCGACGTTCCACAATGCCCCGGGCAACCGGGACAAGGGCGGGGCCAACCTCGTGATGGTGGACGGACACGTGGAATATCTGCGCCGGGTCACGGATCTGGATGAAGGCTTCCGGCTTTGCTGGCCGAAGAAAGAGATTCCGTACTGATTCAGATAGTTTGGAGTAGACGTGGATGGCGGCGGTCGCCTCCCGTTGGACAACGACAGGGGATTGGATGGAGGACTGGTATTATGAAGCGGTTTGTGGTTGCATTCGCGGCGATTCTGGCAGGTACGGCGTACGGTGCGCTGCCTACGCCCATCATCGACCTGGGTTTCAATGAAGGTGCCGGCACGGTGGCGGCCAACAGCGGTTCCGCCGGCGGAACGCTCACCCTGAGCACCCCGGTGCCGACGTGGTCCACGAACGTGCCGCCCGGCGTCGGGGGGGCGAGCAGTGTGGATTTCGCCACCACGACCGGGAACTACTTTATCGAGAGCCCGGCCAACTATGCCGAATTGACGGGTCTGACCAAGTTCACCGTCACGGGCTGGGCCAACTGCCGCAACAGCACGGAAGGCTCGGGCGGCAATCGCCTGGTGACGTGGATCAATCACGGCGGCCAGGGCGTGGACGTGGTGTACAAGTCCGACGGCAGTGTCCAGGTGGGCATCAATCAGTGGCCCGACGGAGTGCCGGCGCGCTCCTCGGCCGGCAAGATCACCACCGACGCCGGCGCCGGCGCGGGCAACTGGTGCTTTTTCGCGGTGACGTACGATTCCACCCTGAGCAGCGGTCACGTGAAGTTCTACTTCGGCCGCACCCCCGGCGATGCGGCGTTCGATGTGGAACGGAACTACGCCCGCGGCGCGGTGGGAACCAACATCAGCCGGCTGTGCATCGGTCACTTCAACGTGGCCACCCGCGCCGGCGCGCAGAACCGCATGTTCCGCGGGTTGATCGATGAAGTGAAGGTCTTCGGGGAAGCCCTGACGCTGGAACAAATCCGCGCGGTGCAGATCGGCAATCCCGAGATCGCCGGGGGCGCTGATCCGGCGGGTTCGGCGCAGGACGTCCCCACGGACGTGGTCCTCAGTTGGCAGCCGGGCCAGTTCGCTAGGACGCATGACGTGTACTTTGGGACCAGCCTGGCGGACGTGGAGACCGCCAGCCGGCAAAGCCCCAAAGGGGTGCTGGTCAGCCAGGGACAGAGCAGCACCGCGTATGACCCGGCCGGTCTTTTAGCTTTCGGCCAGACGTATTACTGGCGGATCGATGAGGTCAATGCCCCACCCAGCAATACCATCTTCAAAGGCAACGTCTGGAGTTTCACCACGGAGCCGTACGCTTATCCGATCGCGAGCGTGACGGCCACCGCCTCCAGCTCGGACAAGGCTTCGACCGGGCCGGAGAAGACCGTCAATGGCTCGGGCTTGACCAACGATCTGCACTCGACGGTCGGCGAGGCCATGTGGCTCAGCAGCATGGCCGGCGCGCAGCCGGCGTGGATTCAGTACCGGTTTGACCGGGTCTACAAGCTGTACGAGCTGTGGGTCTGGAATCACAACACGGAATATGAGCCGCTGCTGGGCTTTGGCTTCAAGGATGTTGCGATCGAGTACTCCCTCGACGGAACGACCTGGACGCTGCTCAAGGAGACGCAATTCGCCAAGGCGCCGGCGGCCAACGGCTATGCCCATAACACCGCAGTCGATCTCGGCGGCGTTACGGCCCAGCATGTCCGACTGATCGCCAGGAGCAACTGGAGCACAGTGGGCCTGAAGCAGTACGGTCTGAGTGAGGTCCGGTTCTTCCACGTGCCCATCGCGGCCCGGGCGCCGCAACCCGCGAACGGGGCTGCCGGATTGGCTCTCGATACCGTCCTGAGCTGGCGGCCGGGGCGCGATGTGGTCTCGCACCGGGTGTACTTTGGGACCGACAAAGCGGCCGTGACTGACGGCACCGTGGCGGCTGTGACTGCAACCGAACGCCGCTACACGCCCGCGGCCCTGGCGCTGGATACCACCTACTTCTGGCGCGTCGATGAGGTCGGCACGGCCGGTACCTATCCCGGCGATGTCTGGAACTTCTCCACCGCCAAATTCCTGGTGGTGGATGACTTCGAGACCTACACGGATGCCGAGGGCAGCCGGATCTATGAGGCCTGGGTTGACGGTTACGGCACCACGACCAACGGCGCGCAGGTCGGCAACCTCCAAGCGCCTTTCGCCGAGCGGACCATTATTCAAGGGGGCAAACAGGCGATGCCGCTGACGTACGACAATGCCGCCGGCAAGATCTCGGAGACGACCCGGACGTTCGAGGCGGCCCAGGATTGGACCGCCCACGGCGTCAAGAGCCTGTCGCTGTGGTTCTACGGCGATCCGGCGAACGCGGGCCAGTTGTACGTCAAGATCGACAACACCAAGGTTCTCTACAACGGCGAAGCGGTGGACCTCAAACGCCGGCAGTGGCAGCCGTGGAACATCGACCTGGCGGCCGTCGGCGGGGTGAGCAAGGTCACGAAACTGACGATCGGCATCGAGGGCGCCG
>VGYL01000569.1 GCA_016872975.1 Planctomycetota bacterium | reverse complement strand
CGCGCTCGACGAAGACCCAGCCATCGGTCCCTTCGAAGAGCACGCCCTGACGGCGCTTGCCCTTGTCAAGGAACCGCACTTCGACACCGTTGGCGTACTTCCAGGTCATGTCCCAGGCGGTGGCGCAGTCGTACAGGCCCTCGGGCGGAAACGTGCCGGTTCCCTCGACCTCGACCGGGCCGGTATGGTCCGCGTCATTGCCCCACTGGGCGATGTCCACGTGGTGGATGCCCCAGGTAGTGATCCAGCCGAGAGAGAAGGTGCTGATGTGGCCCCACTCGCCGCAATTGCCGACGATCCCGACCGAGTACGGCCGCCACTGGGCCGGCCCGAGCCACAGGTCCCAATCCAGCCACGCCGGCACCGGCGCGGGGCGAATCATGCCGACGGTCCGGCTGGCCGGCACCGAGACGATGATCCGCCGGAGCCGGCCGATCCGGCCGTTCTGGACCAGCTCGCAGGCGAAGCCGAAGTTGCGGTCCGAGCGCTGTTGCGTGCCGAACTGGAAGACGCGGTCGTAGCCGCGCACCGCCTGGCGCAGCGCGATATTGTCTGTAACGCTCAGTCCCAGCGGCTTTTCGAGGAAGATATCCTTGCCCGCGCGGGCCGCCTCCACGGATTGCAGCACGTGCCAGGCGTCGGGCGTCGCGATAGACACCGCGTCGATATCGCCCCGGACCAGCACGTCCCGGTAATCGCGATAGGCCGCACAATCCGCGTTGCCATAATGGCTGTCGACGATCTTCTTCGCCTCGGCGACCCGGTTGGCGTTGACATCGCACACGGCGACGATCCGGCAGTCCTGGTGCCCCATGAAGCTCCGCAGGTTCTCTTTGCCCCGGCCGCCGACGCCGAGGCAGGCCAGCGTGATGCACCGGCTCGGGGCCACGGCGCCGTCCAGGCCCAGCGCCGACGCCGCCACCACGGAGGGCAAGCCGCAAATCCCCGCCGCCCCGCGTAGAAAGCCACGCCGCGTAGATGCGACTGAGCCTCGCGGCGTCTGCCCGTCGATTCCGCTCTCCTGAGCCGGAGCGTAGAATCTGCTCTCTTGGGAGTGAGGCTCCCTTCCACCCGTAGCATGGGCGTCCCGCCCATGAGTAGCATGGGCATCTTGCCCATGAGTAGCACGGGCATCCTGCCCGTGAGTAGCATGGGCGTCCCGCCCATGAATACGAAGCGCATCACCAGTCAAGCCGGTCCCGAGCGAGTCCGACGGACTGTCCATCGGACTCACGGCCGGGACGGCCGTGCTACTCATGGGCCGGACGCCCACGCTACGAGGCTCGGATGCTTCGCTTCGCTCCGCATGGGGGCCTACGCCGCGACGAAACGTCGTCGCGTGGCGTCCGACATTCTTGGCCCGGTCATTCATGCGTGTCCCCCTTGGCGGCCTCATCCTTTGGCACCTGGGCGCTGGGTGTGGTGTCGGCGGGCAGATCGCCCACCGCGAACTGGAGGGCGTCCAGGTAGAAGCTCAAGATCTGCGGATTCCACCAGATCTCCGTGCGATGGCCGATCGCGCTGTAGAAGACCCGGCCCTTGCCGTAGCTCTTGATCCACGCCAGGGCGAAGTCGTTGTCCTTGCGGTGAATCCAGGGCACGGTCATGTTCGTCTTGGTGGTGTCCAGCGACAGGAGCACGCGGACTTTCTCGCGGGAGTAGGGATCGTTGAACTGAAAAATCTCCTCTGCCAGGCGAAAATCGCGGCCGCCGAACGCGGCCACCAGGGGATGATCGGGCTCGTCGAGTTTGATCGCGACCTCTTCGTTCCACGGATGGCCCCAGTAGCCGGCGCCGAGCAGGTCCAGGAACTCGGGCCACTTGGGTACGCCGATGGCATGGTGAAAGGCAAAGAGCCCGCCGCCGTTCGCGACGTAATCGAGGAAGCTCTGGCGCAGCAGTTTTTCCACGGCGTCGATGTCGGAGCCGTAGCTCTTGAATTTGTCCATGTCCTGCGGCGTCGGGCGAATCCAGGGGCCATTGCTGTTGTTCAGGAGGATCGCGTCGAACTTCTTGAGATTCTCCGGCAGGTACATCGCCACGTCGTCGCTGACGACCGGCTCGAAGGCCCCGGTCTTTTCGCCCAGAAGCCGCATCGCGTATTCCGACTGGGGGATCGTATACCCCTTGTGCGGCGATTGCTCCATGAAGGGCGTATTCCAGATCAGCACCCGCCGGGCCTGCTTCGGCGCGACCCGCGCTTTCGTCGGTACCGCCGCCTCGATCCGCTTCGCCTGCTGCGGCGTCAATTGGGCGCGAGCAACGGCGGTCGGCAGGAGTAGCGCGACACAAGCCATCGCCAAGGCCTGCGGCCTTGACGCTGCCACCCGGAATCCTGCGACGTGCGATTTGGCAGGTACATGCGACATGTTGCGGTTCTCCTATATAGATGGCCGTGACTCGATCAGAGCGACCAGCCTTGGCGGTATTCTCTCTTGAGGGCGGCGTTGGCCTCCGCGAGGTTGGTCACCTTCATGGCCACGGGATCGTATTCGATGGTCTTGCCGAACAAGGTGGCGACGTTGCCGAGCAGCACGAATTCGGTCAGCGGACCGCTGTAGTCGAAGTTCGACAGCGCCGCCGGGCCGCCCCGGCAGGCGTCGAGCCATTCCCGCTCGTGGCCGCGCGAGCGCGGCAGCGAGCGCGCGGGGCCTTCGACGTCCTTGAACCTCTCCTCCGGCAACAGCGTCACAACCGTATTGTGCCCGTTGGCGTGGAGGAGGCCTTTGCTGCCGACGAACAGGCAACCCGCGTGGTCCTGCCACTTCTTCGCGCCGGCGTCGCCCCAGTCGAGCTGGCGGCCCATCATCTCCTCGATCTTCTCGCGCGGCCCGGGCGCCCGGCCGCCGCCGTTGTACCAATGGACCGTCACGGGCGGCATATCGCCCCGGGCGGGAATCGTGTAGCGAAGGATCTCCCACTTGGGAAACGTCGCGGCATGCACGCCGGAAAGCTCCACCTCGAGCTTGATCGTTCGCGTCGCCTCTTTGCCGCCGCTGGCGCTCCATAACGAGTCGATCTTGAGCCCCTTGAAGATGATGTTCATCGTGTGGCAGGCCCAGTTGCCAAGCTGGCCGGTGGCGAAGTCGCGCCAGGTGTGCCACTGCTCCCAGCGCGAGTTGTACGGCCGGAACTGCGCGGGACCGAGCCACAGGTCCCAGTTGAGGTAGGCGGGCCTGGGGTGCTCGTCCGCCGGCACGGGCCGCTCGCCCGCCCCGCCGCCGGTGTTCCAGGCGTGGACCTCGCGAATCTCGCCCAGCACGCCGGCCTGGATCTGCTCGACCCCCCGGCGGAAATCCCCGCTGGCGGTGCCTTGATTGCCCATCTGCGTGACGACCTTGTACTGGCGGGCCAACTCGCGCAGGGTGCGGGCCTCGAAGACATCGTGGGTCAGCGGCTTCTCGCACAGGACGTGCTTGCCCCGGCGGATCGCGGCCGCGGAGATCACGGCGTGGGTATTGTCCGGCGTGGCGACGGTGAGCGCGTCGATCTCCTGGCCCATCTCGTCGAGCATCCGGCGGAAATCGTGGTACTTCTTCGCCTCGGGGACCGCCTTGAAGTACGGCTCCGCCCGCCGGTCGTTGACATCGCACATGGCGACGATGTTGGCCAGCTTGGGCATCGTATCCGAAAACCAACTGCCCCGCCCGGCGACCCCGACAAGCGCCAGGTTCACCCGGTTGTTGGCCGCATAGGTCCGCGCGGACCGGCTGTCTTTCAAGAGAACCAGCCCCACGGTGCCCACGGTCGTGTCTTTCAGAAGTGTACGTCGCGTGATTCGAGCCGTCATAATCGACCTCCTTCGATCTTCGCCCGCAGGCAACCCGTGCTTACGACAGGATACTTCTCCATATTACCGCCGGAGGCCACCGCTCGCAACAGCCGGCATGGGTCCAGGACCGTTCCCGCACGGGCGCCCCGCCCCGGCCCACCCGGCTCCGCCGCTCACTGGCTTCGTTTTGTACGATAGGCAGAGACTGGGACAATGGAACGATGGCTCCGTAGGGTGTGCCGTGCACACCGTTTCCATGGAAGACAGGAAGATGGTGTGCACAGCACACCCTACAAGCTGGGAATACCGGACCGTCCCGTTGCAGGCAGACTCTCCCTCCCCCGCCAGATGGGGGCCACCGCCCAAAGATGCTCACCCCCGGCCAAAGATGCTCACGGTTTCCCAAAGATGCTCACGTTTATCCAAAGATGCTCATCGGATTGTGTTGAGCATCTTTGGTGGTGCTGTCGGTCCGGAGGCGTCGCTCCGGCACAAAAACGGTACTGCCCCGGCATTTCCCCCTATCCCCATGGACATAGATGACATTCTCCCTCGCATGGGGGCGAGATGGAGTCTCATGTGTGAATGAGAGAAAGGAAGATGAATCCGGAAGGCAGAAGACGGATGACGGAAGACAGCGCTGTCCTCCGTCCTCCGAAATCCGTCGTCCGGCCTGATTCCTCTAATTCCCAAGAACCGCATTATTGCGCGAAAAATTCAGTCCGCCAAGTACCCCCGCGGGGCGGGCGTTTTTGACGCGAAAAATTCAGACCGCCAACCACTATGGCATGGCGGTCTGATCCCGGCAACCCCAGTGGCGCCCCTGAAAACGCGGTTTTCGGCCCGTAGACCGTGGGTCCTTGGCGGTCTGATTGGCGGTCTGAACTGGCGCTGCCAAGAATGCGGTTCTTGGGGGCCAGGGACCCTTCCGGCCGGGCAGTCGGCGGGGCCGTCGGCACTGGCGCGGGCAAAGAACGCGGTTTTTGGGCTGATTTACGGGGGTCCCCTTGGCGGTCTGATTGGCGGTCTGATTTTTTGGCCCAAAAAAGCCACTGCTTGGATCGCGCTTGTACTGGCGTCGGCAGACGCTGTTTGCCCGGTCCGGGCCGAGTTGGAAGGGTCAAGGGTGAAGTGCAAGGTTTGAAGTGTAAAGTTTGAAGTGTGAAGCCAGATCACGGACTTG
>VGYL01000568.1 GCA_016872975.1 Planctomycetota bacterium | reverse complement strand
CATCGCGGATACCTTCCAGGGTCTTGAGCACCTTCGCCAGTTGGGCGGGCTGGTTGACTTCCCAATCCTTCTGCGGCGCCAGACGAATGCGGGCGCCATTGGCGCCGCCGCGTTTGTCGGAGCCACGGAAGGTGGACGCCGAGGCCCAGGCGGTGGAAACCAGCTCCGGGATAGACAGGCCGGCAGCCAGAATCTTGGCCTTGAGAGAGGCGATGTCCTGGGCATCGATCAGCTTGTGATTGACGGCCGGGATCGGGTCTTGCCAGAGGAGCTCTTCGGCGGGAACCTCGGGACCCAGATAGCGTGCCCGCGGGCCCATGTCGCGGTGCGTCAGCTTGAACCACGCCCGGGCGAACGCGTCCGCAAACTGGTCCGGATTCTCGTAGAAGCGTCTCGATATCTTCTCGTAGACAGGGTCGAACCGCAACGCGAGGTCCGTGGTCAGCATGGCCGGCGCGTGACGCTTGGACTGTTCGTGCGCATCCGGCACCGAATTGGCGCCGGCGCCGCCCTTGGGTATCCACTGATGTGCCCCGGCCGGGCTCTTGGTCAGCTCCCATTCATAGCCGAACAGGTTCCAGAAGAAATTGCTGCTCCATTTCGTGGGCGTGCTGGTCCAGGTGACTTCCAGCCCGCTGGTGATCGTGTCACCGCCTTTGCCGGCGCCGAAGCTGCTCTTCCAGCCCAGGCCCTGCTCCTCGATGCCGGCGGCTTCGGGCTCGGGCCCTACGTGGGACGCAGGCCCGGCGCCATGCGTTTTGCCGAAGGTGTGACCGCCCGCGATGAGGGCCACCGTCTCCTCGTCGTTCATCGCCATGCGGGCGAAGGTCTCGCGGATATCCCGGGCCGCCGCGAGCGGGTCCGGATTGCCGTTCGGGCCTTCCGGGTTGACATAAATCAAGCCCATTTGCACGGCCGCGAGCGGGTTTTCGAGCTCCCGGTCGCCAGAGTAGCGCTGGTCCTCCAACCACTTGCCCTCGGAGCCCCAGTAGATGTCCTTTTCCGGCTCCCAGATGTCCTCGCGCCCGCCGCCGAAACCGAAGGTCTTGAAGCCCATCGATTCCAGGGCCACGTTGCCGGCGAGGATCATCAGGTCGGCCCAGGAGATCTTCCGGCCGTATTTCTGCTTGATCGGCCAGAGCAGCCGGCGCGCCTTGTCGAGGTTGCAGTTGTCCGGCCAACTGTTGAGGGGCGCAAAGCGCTGGCCGCCGTTGCCGGCGCCGCCGCGGCCGTCCCCCAGGCGGTAGGTGCCGGCGCTGTGCCACGCCATACGGACGAACAAAGGTCCGTAGTGGCCGAAGTCCGCCGGCCACCAGTCCTGCGACTGGGTCATCAGCTCGCGGAGGTCCTTCTTCACGGCCGCCAGGTCCAGACTCTTGAACTCCCTGGCGTAGTCGAACCCCGCGCCCATCGGATTGGACTTGGAAGAGCGCTGGTGCAGGACATCGAGCCGCAACTGGTGCGGCCACCAGTCCTGGTTCTGCGTCCCGCCGCGGGCGGCAGGGCCGCGACCTTTGCCCGTCACCGGGCACTTGCTGTTTTCCTTCATGGATTTGCTCCTTTTCTGCTGAACAGTCCTTCTTTCGTTGCCCCTGCGCATGGGATGCGGGCGCTTGCGGCTATTGCGGCCCGCCCCGCCGCATCTTCGTCTTGTCACGCGTGCAGGCCAGGCAGGTCCCCCGCACCTGGACCTGGGCCGAGTCGATTGTGCCCACCGACTCCAGAGAACTGGGGATCGGCAGGCGATCCAGCGCTTCGCTGTAGAAGTCGCTGACCAGGCCACAGACCGCGCACACAAAATGGTGGTGCCGATCCGGATTCGGGTCGTAGCGGGCCCGCTCGAAGAGGGGCTCGACCTTGCGGATCAGGCCCTCGGCCTCCAGGGTCGCGAGGGTGCGGTACACCGTGTCGCGGGAGAGGGTCGGCATCCGTTGGCACACCCGTTGGTAGACGGTCTCCGCATCCGGGTGCTCCGTACTGGCCGCCAGCTCGCGGAAGATCTCCATCCGCTGCGGGGTGATCTTCAGGCCCCGCCGGCGGCACGTCTGGACGAAGGCCTGGACACGGTGCTCGATTTCGACCTTGGACACCGTCATCCTGGACCTTTCTTAAATCGTAATCATTCCGATGTAAGAAAATACAGGCAAGAAACGAGGTGGTTCAGAAATCTCTCCGCCGCTCGAAAACTTTTTTTGTCGGTTTCTGAGAGCCGCCGGGTCCCCGCAGGGACCTGTCACCCATGCTCCCGCAGACGGATCGTTCATACGGCCGGAGAATTTGTCGCGTGTCGCGGAAGTGTCTGTATTCTCGGAGCCGGTATCCATCAGGGATCTTCCTTGTCTGCGGCAGGCGTCTTTCCGAACACGAGGAGGAACCGGTCGGGGGCACATTGGGGACCGCGGGACCAGAGGTGAAAACCAGCTTCCGCCATCTCGCGTTCCACGGTCTGGGGCTGGATCTTTCGATGGTGACTCGCTTGGCGCCGTGAGAGGGGCTCGTCCGAGTGCCGGTCCAGGACGTACACCCGCCCCGTGGGCGACAGTCGTTCGTGGAGCTTGCTCAGCAAGGTTTTCCCGTGGAAAGGCAGGTGGTAACTGTCCAGGAAGAAGACCACGTCAATCGGCTCGGGCCCCAGGTTGGGATCGCCGTTTTGCGTCAGCGTGGAGGGCAGCGTCAGTCCCGCCGGCAGGGGCGGTCGCTCCTCCTTCTGCGTGGCCCATTCCTCCAGCACAACGTCCAGCCCGGGATGGCGGGAACGACGAACCAGCGGAGGGATCAATCTTCGCCCTTCGCCCAGGGCAATGAAGACCGGACGCTCGTACGTGCTTCCGGCCGGGACCAGATTCCGTACGCACGTTCGTAGCGCCAGAGGGAGAAAGGCATCCGGATCGCGCCCCGGCTCGGCCGACTCCACGGGACGCTGGAACACGAGAACGAAGTCTCCCTCCGCATGCCAATGCTCCTCGGCACCGCCGACGAAGGCAAATCCCTCTTCGCGTGCCTCCCGGACCACGGTCGTCTCCGCGATCCAGTGATGCTGTTTCGCACGCAGTTGCCTCGGGACCCAGTCGCGCAGCGTCCCGCGTCGCTGATCGATGACGACCAGATAGCCGCCCGGCTTCAGACCGCGCCAGATTCCGCGCAGCATGTCCCGGGGTTGGGCCAGGTGGTGATAGACGTGGTTCACATACGCCAGATCGACGGAGGCCGCCGGCAGGCAAGGATCGTCGGTCCGTCCCAGGATCGGGCGGACCTGCCGCAATCCCCTGGTTTCGGATTCCTTCCGCAGGGCGTCGACCATGCCGGGTGTGATCTCCTCGGCCCAGACGCTCCCACTCTCCCCCACAAGGCGGGCGAAGACCCACGTATCCCGGCCTTTCCCTGCGCCAATATCGGCAACGGTCGAACCGGCACCCACACCGAGACGAGACGTGAGCGCGACGAGCGAGTCTGCCCGGTTTCGCGGCCGGGCGGATGGTGAGATTGTTGTCTTGTTCGGGGTGCCGGCGGAGACAGATGTCTCCAAGAGCGACGCCGCTACACTGGCCCCCAGCAGACACGCCCCGAACATGGACGCCACTGCCAACCAGTGGTGCGGAGTGAAGAATCGATGACTCATGATGTTCCTCCAAAGGTCCGGAGATTCCGGCCAGTCAAACTGGTGCGCAATTCAGGTCGAAGTGTCAATAGGATCATGTCACCAAGATGTCTGATCCCATCAGGCGTGTTTTTGGCCGCAATAGGTCGGCCGCCCAGCTCGATCCAGAATTCCTCTCCACGTTCTCGCTGCTTTGCCTTCTTCACGCTCTCCTGCACGGACATTGTCCGGCCGTTTCTTTCTGAACCGCTCGAAGTAGAGCTCTTCAATGTACTGCGGCAGGGGGACCTTCCAAGGCTCGTGCCGGTGATTGGCCATGCCTCCCAGCTTCTTGGGGTTCATTCCAAGTTCTCGCGCCATCGGCACCTGGGCATGGGAAAGGTGGAACCGCTTGCGAGCTTCGATCCACGCCTGGAGTTCAGGAGGGAGCTTCTTCCGCTTGCCCATATCGTCACGCTGCACACGACGAGGGGTCTATTGGGACTTCTTCTGATTTCTGCCGGCCAGTTGCTCCAGCCGGGCCTGGACCTCTCGCTTGCCCAGATGGCGAACTGCGGCAATCTGTGCCACTTGCGCCTTTCGCGGCCGAGAGGTCTCTTGTTCCCAACTGTAGATGGTCTTGCCGGTGACGCCGACGAGCTTGCCGTAATTGGCCGCCGATAGACCCAGACGCTGGCGCTGCGAGCGCAGGCCCGTGGCGGTGAAGCGCACGTGCTCCGCATCAACTTCCGCCGTCTGAGACGGCGCGTTCCTGAGTACCTGTCTCTCCAGCGGAGCGACTCTGCGTTGCAGGTCGGTTACCTGGCGTTTCAATGCCGCGATGTCGCGGCGGTATTGGGCGGATGCTTTCTTGAGAGCACTGGTCTCGTTGCGAGCTTCCTTTCGTGCCAGTCGCAGGATTTCCTCTTTGAGTACGGTAGCGATGTTTGGCATTGTCTTACTCCTGTTGGGCCCTGTTAGTCACCGCGCCGCACGAGAGCGGCGTGATGCACGCCACGCATGATAACATGGGGAGTCGCCCTGTGTGAACTATGAATACGATCAGGGGGTTTCAGCAGATGGGGCATGTCACTGGGACGACCACGCCAGGGTGGTGGAGATAGAGGCTTTGGCCCAGGCAGGTGCGCATCATCGACCGTGGCAATTCGGGATGAGCGACGCGGTAGAGGCCATACCGGGGCTCCCGGTGGAATGGCTCCTCCGGATCATTTCATTATCAATTCAGATCGACACAAGGTCGTACCTCATGATGTTGGCAGAGAATAGTCGAAGAATTGGGCTTCCAGGGGCCTTTTTGCCGATCTGTTATGTGTCTGATAACCGATTTGGGCAAGGAGGCCGAAAATGGGCAACGCACGATCA
>VGYL01000567.1 GCA_016872975.1 Planctomycetota bacterium | reverse complement strand
CCACGTGATTCGCACCTCCGAACAAATCGAGCCGGCGGTCCGGCAGTTGGAGAAGGAGAAGGTCCTGGGGTTCGACACGGAAACGCCGCCCACGTTTCGCGTGGGGCAAAGCCACCCGCCGGCGGTCCTGCAATTGGTCGGGGAACATGCGGCCTACATCTTTCAATTGCGGCACTGCCGTCTGTCCAAGGCGCTGCGCCGGCTGCTGGCCGATCCGAAGATCGTCAAGGCGGGCGTCGCGCTGGATCGGGATGTGCGGGAATTGAAGGAGTTGGCCTCGTTCACGCCGGCCGGATTCGTGGACGTGGGAGAACTCGCCCGGCAGGCCGGTTGTCCGCATCAGGGTCTGCGGGGGCTGGCCACGCTGCTGCTGGGATTCCGAGTGTCCAAGAAATCTCAGACCTCCAACTGGGCCCGGGGGACCTTGACGCGGGCACAGATCGAATATGCGGCCACGGACGCCTGGGTGGGCCGCGAGCTGTACCAGAAACTGCAACAGTTGTTGCCCGGAGCACCCTGACAGGCCCGGGAGGACAAGCGGGTCCTTCCGGGTGACCGCCGGAGGATCCGTTGGGCCGCGTGAGGAGCCAGGGAACTGAGTAAGCCGCTCCGGATCGTCAGATCATGGTTCCTGGGCGGGATCTGGGATTACCGGTCTTGTTCGTCAAGACTCATAAGACGGAACTCCAACTGCCTTCAGCACCGAACCTGCAATTGCCCTGGCCTTGGAGTTGACTTTGACGAAGCCGGGGCGGGTTTCTATAATCCAGCCATTCATTAGAGTGAAGGATCACTTATGTCGCAGATTCTGCTCGCCGTCGGCATCGTGTTGGTTTTGGCGGTGCTGGCGCTTTTGACTTGGCTCATCACGTGCACTCTCGCCGCCCAGAGGGAGATCGCGGGCCAGGCGGCGGGGATCGGGCTGCTCCAGCAACAACTGGAGGCCCTCAAGGCCGCCCAGGACCGGACCAGCCAGACCCTGCAAAGCTCCCTGCAAACCGGCCAGAGCGCCCTGGCCCAGAACCTCCAGGCGAACCAGCAGACGCTCCATCAACTCCACCGCCAGATCGGCGAGCTCCAGGGCACCAACCGCCAGATGCTCCAGCTCGGCTCCGAGGTCCGGCGGCTCCAGGACATCCTCAGCAGCCCCAAGCTCCGCGGCCAGATCGGCGAGTGGTCGCTGGAGAACCTTCTCGCCCAAGCCCTGCCCAAGGGCAGCTACAGTCTCCAGCACGCGTTCAAGGATGGGCGCATCGTCGATGCCCTCGTCCAGATGACCAACTTCACCGTCGGGATCGACGCCAAGTTTCCGCTGCCCAGCTTCGAGCGAATCGCCGCCTGCACCGGCGATGACGAGAAGCCCAAGCTCCGCCGCCAGTTCGCCCGCGACGTGGCGAGCCACGTGGACAAGATCGCTTCCGCCTACATCCAGCCGACCGAGGGCACGCTCGATTTCGCCCTGATGTACATCCCCGCGGAGAACATCTACTACGAGACCATCATCCACTGCGACGGCGACGGCGAGGACATCCTGCGCCACTGCCTGGAGAGAAAGGTGATCCCGGTCTCGCCCAACCTGCTCTACGTGTACCTGATGACCGTCGCGATGGGCCTGCACGGCCTGCAAATCGAGCAGAAAGCCGCCGAGATCCGCCAGAACCTGTGCAAGCTCAACGGCTCCTTCGCCGAGTTCACCTGCGCCTGGGACACCCTCGGCACCCACCTCCGCAACGCCTACACCAAGTACGACGAAGCCCAAAAACGCCTCGACCGCCTTGGCCTGCAACTGAACCAAGCCCAGGAAGAGGAGCGACCTGATAACTCCGTATCGCCAGTGTAGGGCCTGGCATTATCGGTCGATAGTGATAGCGCGTCCGCCAAAGTCCAGAACCTGAGCGAAGAAAAGACGTATATTCACTTGACAAGAGTCATTGGATATCCGATGATATTGTTGCAGTTGGGAGGGCCGCAGTGCGGTCCGTCGGACATTGTCCGCCTGGCTGCTTTTTTTTTGCCGCGCTATGTATCTGTTGTACTTGGATGATTCCGGTTCGGCCGCCAATGCAAACGAAGACTATCTGGTCCTCGGCGGAGTGGCGGTCTATGAAGCCCAAGCCAACTGGTTTACGCAGGAACTCGACAAGCTTGCTGAGACGGTGGACGCCGCCAATCCCCACGCTGTGGAATTCCACGCCTCGGAGATATTCTCGCGTCGCGTGGAGCCATGGAAGCACATGACTCGCCCGGAGGCTCAGGGAATCATACTGGGCGTGCTTGATGTCCTGCGGCGTTCCTACCAGTCGGCCGCAGCTTTTGCCTGCGCGATTCACAAGCCCTCCTACCCGAACCGTGATCCCGTCGAGTTGGCTTTTGAGGATCTGTGCAGCCGCTTCGACATGTACCTCAACCGTCTCAGGGCGACCGGAGACCGCCAGCGAGGTATTCTGATTCTGGATGAATCTGCTCACGAAACCACGCTTCAGAGAATGGCCAGAGAGTTCCGTACATTGGGGACACGGTGGGGAATCATTCGGAACATGGCGGAGACGCCGCTATTCGTGAACTCCGGGGCCTCGCGCCTCGTACAACTCGCGGACCATATAGCGTACGCTGTGTTTCGGAGGTACAACGCGTGTGACACCAAGTATCTGGACGTTATCGCCTCCAAGTTTGACTCGGCCGATGGGATTATCCACGGTTTGGCGCACAAGCAGGTGGGCAATCTCGAATGCATGTGCATCGCCTGTCTGAGCAGACGGGCCGCGCAAGGGCGAGGCGACCTGCGCACACCCCCTGGCATCTCGCCACAAGATGAGAGTCCATAGCGCGGTCGTGCTTGTCCCTTGTGAAGGACCGGTAGACCCGCCCAGTCTCGTGCCAAGGACGCGCTTCTTTGCCAAACGTTGAGGTATAGGCATATGCAGTTGATATGCGGCCTCGGTCGCATGGCAGCAGTCTCATCGAATCCCGGATCGTCTCCACCAGCGGTTCTTCCCCGCCCCGGCCACGATTGGGTGGGACGGAGTGTAAAGAGTTGATTCTGCTGAAAAACCCCCTTGGCGGGTGAAATCACCCGCGTGTTCGAGGCCGAAAATGAGGGTCAGACGGCTGGAACTGGTACTTTTTCAGCGGAATCAAGAGTTGAGCGTTGACCCTAGCACGGCCTTCGGCCGCAACCCAAAAGATGCCCGAATGTGTGGTAGAAGTTTCTGACAAAGACTCTGCATCCCGCCCGATCAGATCGCGGACGAGAATCCTGTCTTCGGCCAACTCGTCATAGCCATAACTGGAGACCTTCACACTTCTCCCGCCGCAATGCGGGTCCGCACCTTGTCGAAGGTCTGACTCATGTCGATAATGTACCGCATCAGCACCGTTCGTACAAGTTGCCGGCCGGGTCAATCTCCTTCCTGGATCCTCAGCGCGATCGGGAAATGGTCGCTGAAGCCGTTCTCGTTCACGGGCTTGCCCATGCCGCCGAAGGGGACGGGGGCCGGATACTCTCCCGCGCGCACCATGTCCGGGAACCGGACGATCTCGGTCGAGTTCGGCAGGACCTTGATCGCCGCGCTTCCTTTCAACAGGTTCTTGTTGGCCAGGAACTGGTCGAGCACGTTCGGATGATTCTCAAAGTAGAAGGTCCCCACGCAGAGCACTCTACCGCAGGGGAGGCAGGAATGCAAGAGACCTTTCCGCCAGGGGATACTCAACAGCAACATTATTCTCCTGAACATTATTCTCCGCTGCATAATGATTGCCGTATGAAGTTCCTGGATCGACAAGCGGGATGTCCTGTCATGCCTGAGATGATTTGCAGAAAGCGGGGGGCTTCCCGTATAATCCCGGCCACGGTGAATAGGTCCAATAGGAGCTTGTGGCATGGCGCAACGTGACGTGGCGTATCAGAAGTGCATCAACCCGGCGTGTGGGGCCGAGTTCAGTTGTCGGGAGTCGATGTTCAAGTGTCCCCGGTGCGGGGATCTACTCGATGTCCAGTACCACTGGGACAAGGCCAAGGTGCCGGCCAAGCTCAGCATGTTCGGCCGGCGCTGGGCGAAACGGGCCAGGCCGCTGGACTTCTCCGGCGTCTGGCGGTTCCGCGAGCTGCTGAACTTCTGCCCGGACCGGCACAAGGTCACCATCGGCGAAGGCCAGACGATCCTCCAGCAGAATCGCGCCATCGCCGCGCACCTGGGGATGAAACCGGAGGGCCTGTTCCTGCAGTACGAGGGGCTCAACCCCTCCGGCTCGTTCAAGGACAACGGCATGGCCGCCGCCTTCAGCCACGCCATGATGGTAGGCGCGAAGTCCTGCGCCTGCGCCTCGACCGGCAACACCTCCGCCTCGGTCGCCCTCTACGCCCATGCCTGCGGCCTCAAGTGCACCGTCTTCATCGGCTCCGGCCGCATCGCGTTCGGCAAGCTCAGCCAGGCGATGGACTACGGCGCCCAGACCATCCAGATCCACGGCGACTTCGACGACTGCATGCGCCAGGTCCAGGACGTCTGCGTCGAGCTGGGCCTGTACCTGCTCAACTCGCTCAACCCCTTCCGCCTCGAAGGCCAGAAGACCATCATGTACCGCATCATCGAGGCCCTCGGCTGGGAGGTCCCCGACTGGATCGTCGTCCCCGGCGGCAACCTCGGCAACTCCAGCGCCTTCGGCAAGGCCTTCCTGGAGCTCAAGCAGCTCGGCCTGATCGACCGCATCCCGCGGATGGCGATCGTCAACGCCACCGGCGCCGACACCCTCACCGACCTGGTCAACCACAAGAAGCTCGCCTGGAACGGCAGCCACGTGGACCAGCAGATCATCGACGACGACTACGCCGACCTGACCGCCCGGCACTTCTCGCCGCACACCTGCGCCTCCGCCATCGAGATCTCCCGCCCGGTCAATCTCAAGAAGTGCCTGCGGGCGATCGACGTCTGCCATGGGGTCGTCCTGGCGGTGACGGATGAAG
>VGYL01000566.1 GCA_016872975.1 Planctomycetota bacterium | reverse complement strand
CGTCAGCGTCGAGCAGGCCCTGCTCGGCCTGCGCAACCTGCCGGCCCCGGCCAATCATCGGCTGGACCTGCCCAAGATCGGCCAACTCGCCTGGGCAATGCAGGGAGCGATGGTGACCGCCGGCGCTAATGCCGCCGGGGCGGTTCCCCTCGAGATCGCCGCCATCAAGGTCTACTTCGCGCTGCCCGACGGCGTCTATCTCTATAACCCGGTGGACCACGCCTTGCAGCAGGCCGACGAGGAGGACGTGCGCGAGCCTCTGGCCGCGGCGCTCCTGAACCAGAGCGGCGCGCCGGTCGGGGGCTGCCAGGTCATCGTGGCGGCCTCGCTCGCGGACTTCAACAAGCGCTACGGCACGCGGGGCCGGGCGGTCATGCTGCTGCAGGCCGGGCGAATGGCACAAAGCCTGCAACTGGCGGCGGTGGCCCAGGGTCTGACGTTCGTCAGCACGGACGGCGCCGATCCGGCCGCCGTCCGGCGCGTCGTGCGGAGCCTCCGGACGCTGGAGGCGGTCTACGTCGCTTTCGTCGGCTATCCGGTGGGCCAGACGCCGCCCGCAACGGCCCAGGGACAGGTGTCACAGGCGGTGGCCCTGCTCGTCATCCCGCCCCAGGGCTTCCAGGACGAGGAGTTCCTGCTGACCAAACGCGCCCTGGAGCAGGGCGGGATGCAGGTCATCACCGCCAGCACCCGCATGGGCCAACTCACGGGCATGCTCGGCGGCATCGTGCGGGCCGATCTGCTCCTGAACCAGGCCAATCTCGACAACTTCCAGGCCCTGGTCTTCATCGGCGGCACCGGCGCCGCGGACTACCTCCACAGTCCCGTGGTCCTGAACCTGGTGCGCCAGGCCGTGACGCGGCAGAAAGTGCTCGCGGCGATCGGCACGGCCCCGAGCATCCTCGCCAACGCCGGCGCCCTCAAAGGCGCGCGGGCCACGGCCTTTCTCTCCGAGCAGGCCCGGCTCGTCCAGGGCGGCGCCGTCTACACCGGCAATCCGGTGGAACGGGACGGCCCCGCCATCACCGCCACCAGTGCGCCCGCGGCCGCCCTGTTCGCCCGCGGCATCCTGGACGCCGTCGCGGAGAAGAGCCCGGCCGCGACCGCGCCCACCAAGTGAGGCGGACGTGGGCGGCGGTGTCCGGGAAATTCCAAATTCCAAGCACCAAATTCCAAACAAATCCAAATGACCAAAACTCCAAATTCAAAACGGGCCTGCGAGGGCGCCGCGTTTTGATCATTGGGATTTTGGATTTGCGCTTTGTTTGGGATTTGGAATTTGAGATTTGGTATTTGGAGTATCAGACTCCTTATTACGAATCGTCGTGGTATAATGGTTCGTGATGGGCAGCCGGCGGTCCTTGCCGAACGCCTTGGCCGTGATCCGCACGCCCGGCGGGGACTGCCGCCGCTTGTACTCGTTGCGATCGATCATCCGAATCACCCGCTCGACCTCCGCGGCCGGCAGGCCGGACGCCACCAGCTCCCGCGCTGACTGATCCTGCTCGACGTAGCCCATGATGATCCGGTCGAGCAGCTCGTATTCCGGCAGGGAATCCTGATCCTTCTGGTTCGGCCGCAATTCCGCCGTCGGCACCCGCTCGATCACGCTGACCGGGATCACTTCGCGCCCCGCCCGTTCGTTGAGGTACCGCGCCAGACGGTAGACCATCGTCTTGAGCACATCCTTGATGACACTGAAGCCGCCGGCGGTGTCGCCGTACAGTGTGCTGTAGCCGACGGAGACCTCGCTCTTGTTGCCCGTGGTCAGGACCAGGGCCCCGATCTGGTTGCTCAGGGACATCAGGATCATGCCGCGAATCCGGGCCTGAAGATTCTCGTACGCCAGCCCCTGATCGTTCCAGCGCGGCTCCGCCTTCAGGGCCTCATGGAACGGCTTGAGAATCGGTTCGATGGGGATCGTCAGCAGCGGGCAGCCGAGACTGTCCGCGGCCTTCTTCGAGTCGGCGATGGTCTCCGGACTGTTGAACCGCGACGGCATGGTCACGCACACGACGTTCTCCGGCCCCAATGCCTCGGCGGCAACCGCGGCGGTCACGGCGGAATCAATCCCGCCGCTGAGGCCCAACAGAACCTGCCGAAACCCGTTCTTGAGAGCATAATCCCGGGTCCCCAGCACCAGGGCCCCGTACACTTCTTCCACCCCATCCTTCGGCTGCCACGCCCCCGGCCCCACCGGCCGCACTTCCACCGTACCACGTCCGTCCTGCCCGTGAACCTCGTGGGCATCCTGCCCACCCGTAGCATGGGCGTCCCGCCCATGAATCTCGTGGGCGTCCTGCCCGCCCGTAGCATGGGCGTCCCGCCCATGAGTATCAGGGGCATCCTGCCCCTGGTCAACTCTCAGGAGCCCCACCCAAAGCCAATCCTGAAGCCCCGCGCGTTCAGGATTAGCGATCACATACTGCAATGTATGGCGAAAGTCCTCTTCATCACGAATCAGGTGGTCGTAATATTCGTCCTGCCAGAATGCCCCGCTGCGGCCGAGCGCCTTATTGGCTTCCTTGGCGGTGAACGACTTCCACGAGTGCAAAATCTCCGGCAGTTCCCGGGTCCCTAACGGCCGCACGACGACGTGCACATGGTTCGGCATGATGGCCCAAGCGAGCAACTCATAGTGGTCCCCGTGGAAATGCCGCAGGGCATCCTGGACCATACGGGCAATCCTCGGGTCCTTGAGATAACAGGCGCCTTGGCCGGTACCCAGAATGGAGTCCACCCGTGTCGCATAGAGGTGGTGGAGCTCTCTCCGCTCGTGCCGGGTCAAACTTCGATTCTGCGCCCTTGCCCGCTGTTCGATCTCCTCACGCTCCCGTCTCCAGGCTTCCGCGACGGTTGCCGGCAGGGAGTCCGCCAGACGAAAGGTGACGGCGTAGGCCGCGCCGGTTTGGGTCCAATGAGGCAGTTTGGCTCCGTGGCGTTTGGCGATCGGTAATTCCTCCACGGGCGGGACGCCCGTGCTACTCATGGGCGGGACGCCCATGCTACGGGGATGAGACGCCTGCGCTACGTCCGCCAGGAGCAGGTCCTCTTCGAAGGCCTTGGCCATGGCGACAACTTTGCCGGTCGAGTCCGCCAAGATGCTGCGGCCGTCGAAGACCAGCTCATCCTGGCCGCCCACCAGGTTGCAGTACGCGACGGCACAGCCGAAGAGATCCGAGACGTCGGCGACCACCGCGCCCCGTTGATGGATCTTGCTCACGTGGAAAGGCGAGGCCGAGAGGTTCAGCAGCAGGTCGATCCGGCCCGCGTCCGCCCAGAACCGGCCCAGCCACGCCTTGTCCCAGATATCCTGGCAGATGGTCAAGCCGATCCGCAGCCCCGCCAGCTCGAAGACCAGCGGACGCTCGCCCGGCCGGAAGTAGCGCTGCTCGTCGAAGACGCTGGTGTTGGGCAGGAGGCCCTTGCGGTAAATGTGGACGATGCGTCCCGCCTGGATCACGGCCGCGGAATTGTACAGATAGCCCTCGGCGCACTCGACGAACCCCGCGACCAGGGTCGTGTCGCGGGCATCCTGCCCGCGGTTCGAAGACGGGACGCCTTCGACGCCGGGGACGCCCTCGGCACCGGCGGCCAACTCCTCCAGCGCCGCCCGGTTATCCTTGACGAACTGTTTCTTGTAGACCAGGTCCTCCGGCGGATACCCGCAGATCGCCAACTCCGGAAACAGCACCAGATCCGCCCCGGCAGCCGCCGCCTGGGCCCACATCCCTTTCATCTTCTCGACGTTGCCGGCCAAATCGCCGACCGTCGCATTGAACTGTCCCAACGCAATCCGCACCGATTCAATCTCCAAATCGACAAGCAAAAGGCCAGACTGGCAAGTAAAAAGTCAAAGGTAAGAGGGCAAATACGGACGGATGGGGGTCCGGCATCCACGGCCGCCGACCGTCTTCCTTTTGCCCTTTTCCTTCTTCCCTTTGCCTTTCTTCTCAACCATCTCGCCCACTTCCATTCTACGGCGCCTGGGCCGGACATCAACTGTTTTTCGCCACTCCCGGCAGCCACTCCGACACCGCCTACCCCGGCGCGCCCATTTCTGAACCATGCCAAAGTATTGAATGTCCATTGACATAGTGATGATTACATGAGATAATTGTTTGGGGAAGGTGGAGCTGGGGGGCTTCCAGATGCAGGATCGTGTATCTGAAGGCCCAGATAAGTAGGAGTTGAATGTGAATCTGTCTCAGAAATGCCAATACGCCGTGCGAGCCATTCTTGAGCTGGCCAAGCACTACGGCAGTGGACCGGTGGCGGTCAGCCAGATCGCGGCCAGCCAGGCCATCCCGCAGCGATTCCTGGAGAATATCCTCAACGAATTACGGCCGACGGGCCTGATCGAATCCCGCCGGGGCATTCAAGGCGGCTATCTTCTCACCCGGGACCCGGCCACGATCTCCGTGGGCGAGGTCATCCGTCTGGTGGAAGGCCCGCTGGACCCGGTCAAGTGTATCGGCGACAAAAATGGCCCCTGTTGCCCCTTGAAAGACAACTGCTCGCTTTTTCACCTTTGGGCCCGCGCCAAGACGGCCGTCGAGGACGTGTACGACAACGCGAACTTCCGCGACCTGGTCGAACAGGAGAAGGCCTTGAGCCGCTCGGCGGTCCTCGACTACTGCATCTGAGCCTCGTGTGGGAGGAGAGAATGGTGAATCGGAGCACAGAAGGCATCAAACGACCTGCGTCCAGCCGATGCGGAACCGCTTCCGCGGTCCTCTTGTGCCTGCTGCCGCTCTCAGGATGCACCGCGCCGCGGGAGGGCTCCCATGAGCCTGTGGCCCCTGTGCCCGCCGCGGGGATATTGGGATATTGGGGACAGGCACGAATGGCACTGCCGTGAGTTTCCCGTCGCATGAGGACACAAACTCCCCGGCGGGCATGCAGAGCATCATGTCCCTTGGTCTCCGGCAGGAAAAATCTTGCCTCTCCCCGCCAGAATCGTA
>VGYL01000565.1 GCA_016872975.1 Planctomycetota bacterium | reverse complement strand
TATCATGACACCGTTCAGCAGGTCCGGCCGGTGCCGGGCCTCGATCCGGGCGTCGTCCGGGATCACCAGGTTGGCGACCTTGCCGTCATTGTCCGGCCCTTCGAGGCAGAACACGATGGGGCCGCGCTGCAGGGCCACCCGGCCTCGATTCGCCCGAATCGCCGGGTGCGGCAGGACCCGCCGGACCGGCATGGGCAGGCTCAGCTCGATCGTATCCCCCTTCTGCCATTGCCGCTCAAGCCGGGCAAAGCCCTCTTCCACACTGGACAATATCGGCTTGCCGTTGACCGTGAGCGAGACCTGGTTACCCGGTCGCCTGGCGAGGGCGTCCCGCCCTTGCGTGTCGCGGGCATCTTGCCCGCGTTCTTCCGTGGCGAGGGCATCTTGCCCTTGCGTGGCGAGGGCGTCCCGCCCTTGTTCTTTCGTGGCAAGGGCATCTTGCCCTTGTGTTTCGGCAAGGCCGGGACGGCCTCGCGACGCAAGGGCGGGACGCCCTCGCCACGATTCGGGCGCCTCATCCTGGAACCGGTACAGGTCGCTGGGCACCGGCTCGTTGCGGGCCCAGCCGGGAATCCGCACGTACACCGCGAAGGTGCCGCTTTTCTCGGGCTCCACCGTGATCTTCACGTCGCCCTGCCACGGGTATTCCGTCTCCTGCTTCAATGTGACCTTATTGCCCGCGGTCTGGATGGACGCCGTACCGCCTATGAACAGGTTCACGTAGATGTCCTTACCCTGGGAGGCGTAGGCGTAGCCCGGCACGGAGGGGATGAAGCGGGCGACGTTCGAGGGACAGCAGGCACAGCCAAACCAGGGGCTCCGCTCGTGCCCGTTCGCGGATTCGAGCGGGTTCGGATAGAAGAACCGGTCGCCCTTCATCGAGATGCCCGACAACGCGGCGTTATAGAGCGTGCGCTCCAGGACATCGAGGTACTTCGCGTCGCCGGACATCAGGAACATGCGATGGTTCCAGAAGATGTTGGCGAAGGAGGCACAGGTCTCGCAGTAGGCGGTCAGGTTGGGCAACTCGTAGGGCCCGCTGAAGCCTTCGTTGCCGCCGGAAGCGCCGATGCCGCCGGTGACGTAGAACTTCGTGCTCACGACGTCGCTCCAGATCGTGTCGATGGCCTTGATGTACTCCATGCTGCCGGTCAGGGCCGCGACGTCGGCCATACCGGTATACATGTACATGGCCCGGACCGAGTGTCCGACCGCGTGGGTCTGCTCGACGACCGGGATGTGGTCCTGGGCATATTCCCCGTAGAGCTTGCCGTCGCCCTTGGGGCCACGATTGCCGGTACGACCCCGCTGGTCGAGGAGGAACTTGGCCAGATCGAGGTACTTGCTGTCGCCCGTCACGCGATAGAGCCGGCACAAGCCGATCTCAATCTCCTGATGTCCCGGCGGATCGGTCCGTTTGCCCGGACCGAAGGTCCGGCAGAGGTAGTCCGCGCAGCGCGTCGCCACGTCCAGAAACGCCTTGCTGCCCGTGACCTGATAGTGCGCGACGGCGGCCTCGAACATGTGGCCCATGCAGTACTGCTCGTGCAGGTCCTTCACGTTGGTCCAGCGCTTCTCGGGCTGCTTCTCGGGCACGGAGAAGAAGGTGTACAGGTAGCCATCCTCCCACTGGGCGGCGGCCATGATGGCGATCAGTTTGTCCAGGTACAGCCGCATCATCGCCTCCGGGTGGACCTGCAGCGAATACGCGGCCCCTTCCATGACCTTGTAGACGTCGGAATCGTTGAAGTAGATCCCCACGTGCTTGCCCTGCCGGAGGCCGGCCGCCTTCTCGAAGTTGCTGATCCGGTCGGTCTCCTCGCACTTTTCGAAGCAGTACGGGATCGTCACCGTGCGGTTGACCTCCAGCCGCGGCGACCAGAACCCGTCCCGTACCTGCACCTGATTGAACGGCACCGGCGTAACGTGGTAGTCCCGCGCCAGCGATTGCGGATTGGGGATTGCGGATTGCGGATTAGAAGCACCAGCCTTTGTCAGTCCGCACGCCGTGACGCCAAACACGAAGAACGCCGTCAGAACACGCTTACACGCTGCCATGAACAACCTCGTCCATTCCATGCCACTATTGGTTCGGTAGCATGTGCAAGATTATCCTAGCTTTCCGTCATTGACAAGAGTACGGCAAGACGAAAGGGCCGGCGGCTTCCGTTGTGCACCGGCCCTTGTTGCTGCGTAGCACGGGCATCCCCTCGACTTCGCTCGGGGCAGGCTCTGCCCGTGATCCTGAACCCATGGACGCTCACGCCCATGCTACGGCTTCACGGGCGGGTTCTCCTTCTCGTAGTAGGTCATGAAGACCTTCAGGTCCTCGATGTCTACTTTGCCGTCGCCCCAGGCATACGGCCCGATGTCGCACAGCGTCTTGTTCGAACCCCAGTTGTCGATCAGCATCACCAGATCCACGAGGTCTACCTTCCCGTCGGCGTTGAAGTCGACGATGGGCAACAGTCTCACTTGATACAGATCAAAGACAGCGAGGGCGTTGTCAGCCCTCGTGAAGTAGAGAGTCGAATCCTCCGTAGAAAAGGACAAGTGGTATTCGGCGCCTGGAGAGTTGACCAGTGTGAATGGCACGGGCTTGTCCCAGGGTGCGGTCGTGGTGGCACGTCGGCTCACCTTTATATCCGCCGTGAAGCCACCCGCGGCATAGAAGAGCGACAGGCCATCAGCGGAGATGAATGGGCTGGCCTCGCCCCATGAGGCGATAGGTGCGCCGACCGGCACCGCGGGACCCCACGGATCGTTCTTGGTCAGGCGCGTCGTGACAAAGAGATTCCCGAGATCACCTCCTGCTGCCCGGTTTGACACGAAGTACAGTGACAGCCCATCCGCTGAGATGGAGGGATGATCGTCCCAGCGGGCACTGTTGACTGCCGGGCCGAGATTTTCAGAATTGCCCCAGGGATCAGCTCTTGTGGCCCGTTTCGACACCCACAGGTCCCCGTTTCCAAGCCCACCGGGGCGGGGTGCACAGCCCGCTGTCCAATAGACCGGGTGGTTCTCCCCAAAGTACAACTCCAGCCTGTCGGCGGAGATGCACACACCGCCTGCCGGCCCGGGCGAGTTGACCGGAGGGTCAAGTGGAACTGGCGTGCCCCACGCCTCCTTCGTCGTTGATCGTCTCGCGACCCACAGGTCCCCACACTCATTCGGGGTGCCGTACGAAAAATACAGTTCCAAACCGTCGCGAGAAATCTGCGCCGAGTGGGCGCCAGGCATGCTGACGTTCGGAACCTTGGTGGGTTCGCCGTACGTGTAGTCGCCTCTGGCGACCTGGACGCAACCCCAGAATACCGCGAGGGTACTGAAGAGGGCCGCTCCAATTCTGGAACAACCTGCCTTGCTCATTTCTCACCTTCCTTTCATTGTTCTTCTTGGCTGGCATCGCCGAGGGACGGGCGGAGGGTCGCAACGGGGTCCCGGCCCTCCGCGCTAACCAGTCCAAAATGTGTGGCCACGTGCTACGGCTTGGGCGGCTCCGGGATCGGCGTTGGAACACAACCCCGCATCATCGTCAACCGCTGCGATGTCACCGTGAACGGAACGCAGAGCACAGGCTTTTGGCCCTCGTCCGGGAAACCGTCCGTGTTCGCGTCCTGCGCCGGCAGATAGGTTGCGACGGTGGCCTGACCCTCATTGCTGTTGGGGCCGGTGAGTCTCCAGGTGCAGTTGCCTATGGAGATGGCCACTGTCTCGCGCAGTGGCCCCTTGCCTTTCTTCGTGTGGTGACTTACCAGAGTGGTTTCGAAGCTATCCACGCCCGTTCTGACTGTAAGAGTCATCCACGTCAGCGACTGATCCGCCTCGGGAAATGCGCCGAAGGAGGTGGGATTGTCGTTGACCTGCCAGCACACTCCGCTGTACCGCTTGCCCATCGAGTCCAGGGGGTACATGATGTGGTACATGAAGATGGGACCCGCCGGTGTCGGGACGGTGCAGAGCCACGGTCCCGCCGCAGACCATTCCAATCCCTCTCCGCGAATGATGGTACTCTCATACGTACTGCCGGGGGCTGCTACGCTCCCGCCCAATACGGTCCAAACCGTGGTTGAGAGTAGCAAAACCAACACGATGGCGAGTAAAACGACGATGTTTCTCTTTGTACACATAGCGATTCCTCCCTTTCCAGTGAACACGAGTATTGCACCGATCCACGCGCGCGGACCGCCCGCGCGCCAAGCATAAACTCCTGACCTCCACACCTCCTTTCCGTCGATCTTATAGACCCCGTTGACGCGACCACGAGGTCAGCGTGGGTCCTCACTCTTGTCCTTCTGCGTGTCCGAATCACCCGCGAGCGCGCGGCGCAACTCTGCCAGTCGGCCCACCGTCGCGCCCGCGCCCTGCGAATCCCCTGCGGCCTCCTGTTCTTTGCAGATCTTGTCAAGCTCCGCGATCCGCATCTTCAGCCAGTACCTGATGTATGCGGTTTGTGGGTGGCTTTCGCCGTGACTGCGGCGACTGGCCTCCACCAACCGCAGCAGCAGCGTCTCATGTTCCGCCCACCGTTCCTGGGCGCGGTAGAGCATCGCGAGTCTGAGTCCGAACAGCACCGTCCCCGCGTGGCTCTCGCCGCCCCGTTGCGTGGCCAGCTCGAAGGATCGGGTCAGCAGCGGCGCGGCCTCCTCACACCGTCCTTGCCGGAGGTAGGCTGCCCCCAGGGTGCTCATCGCCCAGATCGTGACCAGATGTTCTTCGCCCACCGCTCGTCGGCCAGCCTCCACCGTTCGGGCCGCCAGTTCCACGGCGGCATCCGGCTGCCCGCCACCCTCACAGGCCCAGGCCAGCACGTTAGCTAATACGACAGCGCGAGATAGGCTCAAGCGAGCGAGGGTTGGCGGTCGATAACTCCTTGTGAACCATGAGTTTATAACGGATGTTCCATATCGATTCTGACCTAAGGCTTTGTTGGAACTTGAGTTAGGACGATTTGCGCCGAAATATGTAGCCAGTAATT
>VGYL01000564.1 GCA_016872975.1 Planctomycetota bacterium | reverse complement strand
AGGCTGATGGCCGCGCTGCAGCTGCTCCCTTTGAAGGCTGGCCATCGGCTGAGCGCTTCACCTTGGCGGTTCCGGATTACGGTTCCGCGCTGCTCCCCTATAGGTGGGAACCGGGAACCGCAGGGCTCGCACGATCCCCAGGAACATATCCACGGACAGATCGCAGGATCTTGTCTTGATCCGTGAGCTGGCGCAACAGCTCGAGGACTCTTTGCTTGCGGGCGTGCAGGCGCGATCGGATGCTTTCGGCCGTGAGCGGTTCCGGAGATTCTGCAAGGAGTTCGAGAATCCGTGCCTTCATGGGATCCTCTTGCTGCAGGGGTGCAGCATCCTCGGCAGCAGAAACCAGCCTGAGGTAGGGAGCCTGGTCGGGGTCCTCGGGGATGACCAGTTCGAGCGGCAGGGGGCCCAGGCCCGGTGCCGAACGGTGTTCGGCCAGGAGGGATCGCCGATCGCCGTGGCGCTCGATGAACAGCAGACAATCCGTCCATGCGTAGACATCGGAGGATCCGCGCAGGTTGTAGCCGGCCCCAAGGGTGAGCCGTTTGCGGCAGTGGTGGATGAGCGCAAGGGCCACGCCCATCGTGCGCTGCAGGGCGCGGAGGTATCCGAGCAGGGCCGCCATGGCATTGCTCGCATTTTCATCGGCGGCGTGAATGCGCACCAGGGGATCGAGGATCAGGAGCTTGGGCTGGTGGATAGAGACGGTGGCCTCGAGTCTTTGCTGATAGATGCTCTGATCCAACCGGAGCCGCTCGGCAGTAATGACGTGCACATCCAGGGCCTCGAGGTCGATCCGGCGGTTTCGAGCCAGTGACTGCAGACGCAGGCGCAGCACGGAAGCGGAATCTTCGGCGGCGTAAAGGAGTACAGGCCCTCGATCCCGGACCGGAAACGCTCCCAGGCAGGGTGAGCCGGATGCGACCGACACGGCCATGTCCAGGGCGAGCAGGCTCTTGAAGGCGCGGGGCGGCCCGCCGATGACCCCCACGCCTTCAGCCAGCCACAGCTTCTCGATCAGCCACGAGCTGCCGACTCTGTCCCGCAGTTCCGAAGCCCGCACAACGGGCAGAGGAGGCGGTCCCGCGACCTCACGCTTGTGCTCGAGGATAGGGATCTGGAGTTGCCGCGGAGCGCCGAGCACTTCGGCGATGGCTGCGGCCAGATCACCGGCGAAGTTTTCCAGGATCGCCTGGCGAAAGGTGTCGTTCGGCACGATCAGCGTGAAGGTGGTCTCATCGCAGGCAGCGTATGCCGCCGGTGGAAACCAGGTATCAAGTTGCTGACGGGAGATCCGCTTTGCCAGGGCGGCCAGAACCTCAGGCCAGAGTCGGTTCCCGGGTTGGCGTGCTGCAAGGGCGTCGCTTTCGGGGTCAACGGACATCATAGCTCGGTTCCTGGGAGGCCCTCGGCCCGGCCGCCTTGGCAAAGGGATCAGCGATAGCGAAAGCGGGCGGCTCTGGCCACCCATCGCCGCAGCGCGATCCTCGCGGTTTTTGCGCCCGACAGGGGCCGGTTGTCGTGATACCAGCGCAGATTCTTGATTTCCTCGAGGATGTTCGTATCGGGAAAATCGTCGAGCAGTTCGCGGACGAACGGAGCGTCGAGGCGCTGTTGGAAGGGGTAACCGGGCAGCTGGTGTTGGAGATAGTCGAGAATCGCAGCCAGTGCGGGATGAGGTTCGGGAACAGAGCCCGGCGCGGGGGCGACATCGGGGAGCGAATCCGGGATTGAGTTCATTTTCATGGCTCCATGTCATAGCAGGAGATATTGACGGGCCGACGCCACGAGGGAGGCGTCGATGGCGGGCGCGCCCTTCTGGGCGGCCAGCTCGAGAGATTTCCGGGCGAGGTGATCGGTGGCCCGGAGGTTGCCCCGGGTGATCTCATAGACGGCGTCGATGGCCTGGGAGTCGAAGGGGAACTGAGAGGCGCCGGCGACGCGAAGACGGTGTTGCATGTACTCGACGGTTTCGCCGCGGCTGAGGAGCCGCAGCGAGGCGAAGTGGGCCATGCGCCTGCGGACCGGTTCGAGGTCTGCACGGTCGAGCAAGGATCGGAGCCGGCTGTCGCCGGCCAACACGAGGCTGAGGACGAGGCGCGAGTCCATGTCGAAGTTGGTCAGGAGTCGCAGGGTGGCCAGGACGTCGGGGCGCAACTCCTGGCTTTCGTCAATCATCAAGACCGGCCGCAATCCGTCGTCGTCGGCCTGGGAGCAGAAGGCGTCCTGGAGTTTGCGCATCAGGACCGGGTAAGCGCCGTTGATGTCCAGGCCACAGGCCAGGCCTATCTCGCGGCAGAGGTCGCGCTTGGAAAGCGGGGTCAGCTTGACGTAGTTGACGCGGTAGCGGGCCTCGGGCAGGCAGGAGCGCAGGGTTCGCAGCAGCACGGTTTTGCCGGTGCCGGAAGGGGCCACCAGGAGCGCGCTCATGCGCTGCTCGAGCGTGGCGCGCAGGGCGGCGAGGGGTTCGTCAAACAGCGGCGCCGGCCAGCGGTCCTCGACGGCGATCTCCCGGGTAAAGGGGATGGTCGTCAAGCCGAAGTGGGATCTGAGGTCTCTTGCGGTGTCAGTCATCGTTTTCTCCTTTTGGGTAGTTGCCCTCGTGGTCGACGAGGGGTTGGTAAGCGGATTCGAATGCCATCGCGGCGGCGGTCTTGGGGGCACGCTGCGGCGGTGATGGGGGTGGGGAAGCTTTGCGGGCTCTTCGGGAGTAGGCGTTGGCGGTGGTGTCGACGGGGTGAAGGACGACCGCTCGTCCCTCGTGCATGATCGAGAGCGTGCCGTCGAGCAGGCGGCGGGAGATCTGAATCCTCTGCCCGGCGTAGCCGCGCGGGAGCTCATAATCGACTTCTTTGTACGGGATCAGGTTGTCGGGTGAGACCCGGCGCTCGATCGTGAGAACGAACTGGTCATCCAGCCACTGCCGGTCCAAGGGGAACTCCAGTTCGCGCGGATCGTCGTTCCAACGTTCAAGGGGCGTCCGGCCGAGGGACTCGTGGAGGGTGTGGTTGTAGACCTGATAGAGCCAGTGAGATAGGCGCAACTCGAGAGCGGCTGGGTCCGGATCTACCTCGGGATTGCCATCGAGGCCGCGCAGCTCATGCTGAAAGGCCGTCCAGTGGAATCGTTCGATTTTCCCATGACCTTCGGGATAGTTGGCGGTGCCATGGATGAGCTTGATGTTGAGGCGGGCTACGACCTGACGGGTGTCGTCGGAGATGAAGCCGGACCCGTTATCGAGAAAGAAAGCCTTCATCAGGCCCCAGCGGCAAATCGTCCCGTGCAGCCCGCGCAGAAAAAGCTGGGTGTTCTCGGCAGTGCCCACGACCACGGCAAGGCCATAGCGGGTGGCATCGTCGAGAATATGCAAGGCGACCCGGCGGAGACGGCCGACGCCGGCGCGGAAGTGCTTTCCGTCGGCCAGGGCCATGAGCATTCGGTGCGGGTAGCCGAACCTACGCATGTCCCGATCGGCGGCCTTGCGCACGCGCCCGAGAGGAAGACCCATGCGGCAGCAGGCCCGCCAGACCGTGGTACGGCTCGTTTGCTCGTCTTCTCCCAGGATGCCGAGCAAGTGTGCGCGCCGAATCAGTTCGGGGATGGAGGCTTCGCGGTCGACCTCTTTCTCGGTGCGCAGGAAGTCGAGGAGTTTCACGGGCAGCACGGCGGATTCGACCACGTGCGGCCGGGATTCGGGCTCTAGACCCTGCAGGCCCTCCTGCTGGTAGGCAACGAGCCAACGATAGAGGCTTCGTTCGGAAACCCTGCGCAGCTGTCCCCGTGCGTCGCAAACGGGCTGCTTGACGACCTCACTGACGGCTTGGGACACACCCATGCCGGCCAGGACCCGCGCCTGGACTGCGGAGATCAACTGGTAGCGCAACAAAGCCTGCGGCGACAGTTGCACGCGGGTCGCTTTAGCCATCTCGGGCGTGCCTCCCTCCAGCATCATCACGGTAGCCGACGCGGAACGCCGCCCAAGAGGCCGGATTTCGTTGGCTGTCAGGGAGGACGCCGGAGGGCTCGGCCTACCGGCGACAGGGGGGAGATTCGGCGCTTGAGTGAGGGATCGAATAACCAGGGACGACCCAGGCAGCCACTGCGCCAACCGGCGGCGAGAAACCGGGAGAAGAGATGCCTGTCCAGGTCGAGTTTCTCAAGTACCGCGACCACAGCTTGGCCGCGGCCTTGTAGCCCCGCAGCCGTCATGAAGTCATGACGTGTTTGACGATGCTCAATCCCCGGAACTCCCAGATCCTCGCCGATGGCCTCCGACGTCCGCGGCGGGACATCACCAGACAGACCTAAAAGACCTCCGGCCCGCTCAATCCATTGCTTCTGGCCGGCATAGTTGCCTGGATATTGGGACTCACCGAAGGGCTCTCGCGGCCACAGCCGGCCATCGGAGGCGTCGACGGCCGCTTCGAAACCAGGTTCCTTCCCAGCGGACGGCTGCCTCCTTCTTTTCGACCTTCCTATCCTTCGATTTCTCTATCGGATGGCCGGCCGCATCGACGGGCAGCACAGGCATCCGGCTGTAGGGGACATGCCCCATCGGGTAGACGGTGAAGTGTCGATTGTGGCTGCGGCAGTAAATCAGGCGCAGTGCGATACAGGGCCCGGTCTTACGCTCTCGCCAGTCATGCTTTTTCATACGACAGCGCTCGGTGCCCTTGGCCCACGGACACTGGGGGATCCCCTCCGTGGGGCGAAGGCGATCCTGAAAATCAGCCACATAGGGAGCGCACATGAAAGCAGGATCGCTTTTGCGGGGAGAGTTGTGGCAAACTGCCATTGTCCTGGCACCTTTCGTTACCAAGGCAAAAGAGCTCCAGGAAAAAAGAAGCCCACAGCTGTGGCGAGCTGTGGGCTTCACTTTTCTCCGACCATAGCTTCGCTCTCAGCGAGCCCATCCTGCCATAGTCACCTTACTGTCATCCAGCGTGGAACGAGTGGCCGGATTTACTGCCATTGGGCTTGAAACGCAACAAGC
>VGYL01000563.1 GCA_016872975.1 Planctomycetota bacterium | reverse complement strand
ATGCAAGAGTCGGGCAAGGACCTCGATGATGAAATTGGCGGGATTGTCGATGCTCTCGACGTCCAGATAAACCGGCCGAAACCCCGCCCGCGGGGCGTCCAGCAGTCGAAACATGAGCCCCGTCTTGCCAAATCGACGCGGAGCGACAAGAAGCACACTGTCCTTGCGGAGCCGCCCCCATACCTCTTCAATGAGAGCCTTCTGGTCAAAGTAGTCATCCCCACGCGGCAGGCTTCCCACAACCAATTCGGCCATTCGATGCTCCCTTCCACGCCATAAGACAACGCATTTGTTGCGCAACAATTGTGTTTCTCACTGCAAATATACAGTCCGGCCGCGACAAGATCAACAACAAAAATGTTGCGCACCAAATATTATTTCCATGCTCTCTGACGCAGTCCAAAGTCCTCGGTTGCGTTTAGGGAGTGGGATCATTGGGCGGCAGGAAGGAAACGTGCGAATTCCGAAGGGTCGCGGAGGACCGTCGCCTGTTGTGAACAGCGGAAAGCCGTCGTCGAGCACCGCCGCCGGAAGACCTCATCCGTAGTGTGCCCGCCAGGGCATGTTTTGAAGAGAACGCCTTGCGGCGTCACTACGAACGGCTTGGACGCTGCCCCCGCCAAGACTGTTACCAGGTTCTGAACCAGGCCAAGAAATCGGGAAGCGGATTGCTCTCTCCGCCTTCGCGGTGTCCGAGAAGAACGCACCGTGTTGGCGGCCGGAGCCCTCGGACGGGGCCGGCGCCGGACACATCCGCTTCCCGATCTCTTTCTTTCCCAAGTAGGCCCAACTTCCCTTTTGCAGAACTCCAGATTCATTTGTTCCGCATCCATAGGACGATGCCGCCTCATGTCGGTACGACCCGAATCGCACTGTCGGAGAGAGCGTGCGTCTGTTTGGTGTAGGTGGTGTGGCAGCGGTATTCACACAGGCCGCAGCCGGTGCAGGCGGCGGGGTTCACGAAGGGGGCTTCGATCGAGGCCATGGCTTCCAACTCGGCCTCGGAGAGGACGCCGGGCGGGATGTCGCCCAGCGCGAGCCGGATCGGTCGCATCTCGATCGCCTGATAGCCGGCGGCCGTGCATTCTTCGAAACAGAGCCGGCAATCCCGTTGCCCGGCGTGCGCCAGACAGGTCTTGGCGTCGATGACGGCCAAGCCGATACGGGTCTGGCGCTTCTCGGCCAGGGAGAGGGGCCGGATCGCGTGCGTGGGACAGACTTGGGTGCAGAAATTGCAGTCTTGGTGACAGCCGGCGTGGGAGGGCACGACCACCGGGGTCCACAACGCTTCGACGCCGAACTCCAGCCCCGCCGGTTGCAGAACCGGGCCGGGGCAGACCTTGAAGCACGCGCCGCAGCGAATGCACCGGTCGAGAAACTCCGGTTCGGCGACGCTGCCGGGCGGGCGCAAAGGCCGCTTTGCCGGCCGGGCGGTAAGCGTGGGGCCCGTTCGCATGCCCAGGGCGGCGCCTATGCCCGCCACACCGGAGACGATGATGCCCCGGCGGGACAGGGGACGTGCGGTCACGGGCCGATCGTCAAGCTTCGTCCGATTGTCCCGATGCCAGCGCGTGACGAACGTGATCGCGCGGACCGGACACGCGCCCCCGCACGTCTGGCAGAAAGTGCAGTCCGAGGTGCGGGTCGTGTAATCCTCCCGGATCGCGTCGAACGGGCAGGACTCGACGCATTTCCCGCAGCTAATGCACGTGGCCTCCACCTTCCGCTCTCCGATCCGCAGGAGATTGAATATGGAGAAGACCGCGCCGCTCGGACAGACGTGCCGGCACCAGAAGCGCTTCCCGAAAAGCCCCATGAGAAACACCGTCGCGAACAATAGCAGCGACAGGTACATGTTCCCCGAGGCCGGCGGGACCTGGCTCCAGCTCTTCATCAGGCCCAGTTGCAGGCGGCCGCCCGTGAAGAGCAGGCCCCGTGTCAGGACCGGGATTGCGGCCACGTAACCGGACAGAAGTACTCCGCCTAACGCCCCGAGGAGCACCACGATCAGCAGGTAGTACTTCAGGTGGACCCAGGCGCCCGGCCGCCGGGGCCGCCGGCGCGTGAAGCATTGGCCGACGAGCCAGTCGAAGCCGTCGATGAGCGTGCCCAACGGGCAGAGATACCCGCAGAATCCCCGGGGAAACAACAGGCCCGCCAGCAGGACGCCGCCCAGGCCGAGCAGGGCGACGTTCCAGTGCCGTGCGGCCACTGCGGTGCTCAGCCCCACCAACGGGTCCAGCCAGAGGAAGAACTCGACCGGCAGCCATTCCTTGTCTTGCAGGACTCTCTCGGTGAAGACCGCGGCGTAGGGCCAGGCGACATGAAAGAACAGGTAACCGAACAGCGCCAGGCACAGGACCTGCGTGATGCGTCGCACCGGGGCGCAGCGCCACGTCGGGCCGATTTTCTCCAGCACCCGGAGGGCCCACCGTCGCCCACCGCGGCTGTTGCGGCGGGCCGCGAAAGGGACGAAGATATTGGCGCTGCGAGCCTCTGACAGCATGAGCTTGGATATGTCATTGCGAGGAGCGCAGCGACGAAGCAATCTCAATCCCACATCTGGGAGATTGCTTCGCTCCGCTCGCAATGACATGAAAAGAGTCTTCACGCTATGAGAGTCGCTGCGAAACGGGCCCCGCGATGGTTTCACTTGAGTCCCGCTTTCTTGAGGGCCTGGAGGGCGCCGTCGAGGATCGCGTCATAGGTGACCGTCGCCCCGGTAATGCCGTTCACCTTCAGGCTCTGCTGAGCGATGATGCGCTGCGGGATGATCGTCGTGGCGTTCTGGTCGATCTTCTCCTCGTGTTGGAGCCGGATATCGGCGATCCTGCCCTGGCGAATCGTGACCGTGACGGTGACATCGCCCACGTACCCCAGCGATTTGCCCACGTACGTGCCGTCCCGCAGTCGGCCGGATTCGATGGCGGTCAAGGCCAGCAGGTCCAGCTTGGCCTGGACCTTCGCCGCGCGCCGATGCAGCAAGTGGCGGCCAAACGGCTGATCCGAGGTGGGATACAGGGCGATGGCTCTCTGGTACTGTTGAGCGGCCTGATCGAGTTTCCCCATGTCCGCGTAGAGGTCCCCCCGCGCGTCGCAGAGATCGGCTTCCTGGGCGATGCGCCAGGGGGGATCGGGCAGCCGCTGCAGCGCCACATTGAGCAACTCCAGAGCGTCGGCAGAACGGCCGAAATGCCGATAGCAGGCCGCCAGGGAGAGATACGCGTGCGTGTATCCCTTGGGCTGGGACGCCAACTGCTTGCGATACTCCTGTACGGCCCAGGCGTATTCGCCGCCCATGTAGAGATACATGGGATATTCGTGCCCATCCCCGATGTCGCCCTTGCGGACGTACAAGACGGTGAGCTTGATCGCTTCACGGTTCCGATTCAGCGAGAGCAGGCGCCGCACCTCCAGGCGGGCGTCCTTCCAGGGCTGGTTGATGTCGTACCGGACCGGTACCGCCTCGAACCAGTCCGGGGGGACCTTGAGCTGCGCCAGCGCCTGCTCCAAGGATGGCTTGGTGTTTTCCACCGCCGCGGTGGCCAGGGCGGCAAGACCGGAGAGAGAGCACAAGAGAGCCAGCCGAAACATGACATTCTGCCTGCGCCGATCCGTCGAGCAGACCCACGGGCGATATCTGGTCATTCTTTCATTTCTCCATCTTTCCGTCGGATCCGGAACCATCCGGGAGCCCGATCCGTGCCTGTCGCTTCTGCGCATACGGACGGACCATCCACTCAGAATATGGCTGCCCCGGCCGCCCGCGTCAACGCCTTTCTCGTCGCCCAGTTGGTTCTTGCGATGATCTCCCACTTCTGGTATACTCCCGAAGCCAAGCTGGGGGCTGTGATTGGTCCTGGAATCAAGAACTGACGTTGTTGTCGTAGTTGAGGTGAAGCACGATGCTGGACCCTGTACCCATTTCCAGAACGGGTTACAATCGGTTGAAAGAGGAATTGGAGCGGCTGCAGAAGGAGGATCTGCCGCAGGTGATGCGCGCGGTCGCGGAAGCGCGCGAGATGGGAGACCTGCGGGAAAACGCCGAGTACATCACCGGGCGGGAGCGGCAGGGCTTTCTGGTCGGGCGGATTCGGGAGCTGCAGGGCATGTTGAGCCGGTCCGACATCATCGATTGCACCAAGGTGGACCCCGATCGGGCCCAGTTTGGCACGGTGGTGTCTTTGCTGGATCTGGATACGAACAAAGAGCTGACTTATCAGTTGCTGGGTCCGGATGAAGTGGATCACACTGCCACAGGCATTTCCATTCACTCCCCCATCGGACGCGCGATCTTGGGGCATGCGGTGGGAGACCGGCTGTCCGTCGAAACCCCGCGCGGGGACCGCCACTTCGAGGTGCGGGCCATTGCGCGGTCGGAATTCGATTGAGCCTCAGTAGTAGTGCTGGGCCAGCCACAGGACGTCTTCATTGCCTTGGGCGCTGGCCTCGGGCAGGCCGGAAGTGCGAGTGAGAGTGAAGGGCTGGCCGTCCAGGTATTGCTGGAGGGCGCGGATCGTGGCCGGGTGCTTCCATTTGTGGATCTCGGCGTGGCCATCAGCACGGCAATGATGGCAATTACCACGAGCAGTTCGATCAGCGTGAAGCCTTTGTGCATTTCCATCGTATCCTCCCGGCCTGCGCCGGCCTGACCACACGGCGGTTGATGTCCGCATGTACTAACCGCGCCGGTCCCCTATGTCAACCCAGGACTCTGTATCCTGCCATCTCGGTGAAGCAGGCGATTGTTTGCGCGATGGGGGAACGCGCCGATACTCGGGTGGTACCACGGTTCGTCGGCGGGACCCGTCCGCGAACAGCCGAGGGGCAGATCCGGGCGGCCGCAATAGGTGTTGATGACGATGGCACTCGTTGCTTTCCCTGCGTTCTCCTGATCTTAGTGATCGCGCAAAAATAATCTGAACAAATTATTGTTGATCGATGTGAAAGATTGTGGGATAATACGTGCATGCAGGATGCACAGACTATCGCACG
>VGYL01000562.1 GCA_016872975.1 Planctomycetota bacterium | reverse complement strand
GGCATCCCGCAAATCATAACCATCGAGCGCGATCAGACCGGTCGAACTCCAGGTGTCCGCATCCCGTGAGCGCAGGACCCGGATGCGGCCGTCGGTGGAGACATGCCCGCGCCCCTCGCGGAACGCGCAATAGAAGTGCTCGTTCCAGCGGACCAGGTCCGTGAAGGCGTTGTGCGGCGCTTGGTCCCAGATCTTCTTGACCTCCAGCAGCTCGACCTTCAGAGGTGCTGCGGCGGACGCGACTGCTGCCGATAGAACGATCAATGCCAGGGAAATCAGCCCCACCTTCATGTCAGATGCCTTTCTCTGTCACGAAATCTCATACACCAAATCCCAAACCCACCGCGCCGGCGGGGAGGTCAATCCAGAACCCCAATGACCGAAACGCCGCGCGGCCCGGCGTGTCCGTCTTGAATTTGAGATTTTGAATATTCGAATTGGTTTGGAATTTGGGATTTGGAGTTTGGAATTTCTCCTCAGTATGCTCCCTTGACGCGGGTCTTGACGGCGAACAGCGAGTCACTGGCGGTAATGAAGAGCGTGTCCCGTTCCCTGCCGCCGAAGCAGACGTTGGCGGTCCAGCCCTTGGGAATGGGGATCTGGTCGATCTGCTCGCCCGCGGGATTGAAGACGGCGACGCCCTTGCCGGTCAGGTAGATATTGCCTTCCGTGTCGATCGTCATGCCGTCGGAGCCCATGGTGCAGAAGAGCGTCTTGTCGGCGAGCGTGCCGTCGGCGTTGATCTTGTAGCGGTAGGTCCGGCGGGCGCCGATATCGGCGACGTACAGGAGCTTGCCGTCGGGGGTGCCGATGATGCCGTTGGGCTTGGTCAGATCGGTGGCCACGCGGACCGGCGCCCGGGCGCCGGGGGCGAGATAGTAGACGTGCTCGCCGTCCTGCTGCATGGCCGGGTCGCGGGTCCAGTAGTTCCGCTTGTAGAGCGGGTCGGTAAAGTAGATGGCCCCGTTCGGGGCGATCCACAGGTCGTTGGGGCCGTTGAGCCGCTTGCCCTGGTAGTCCTTGATGACCACCGTGACCTTGCCCTGCGGGTCGATCTTCCAAAGCTCGTTTTCCATGTCGGCGCAGGTCCAGAGGTTGCCCTCTTTGTCGAAGAACATGCCATTGGACCGGCCGCAGGGTTTCATGAAGTCCGTCAGTTTGCCGTCCACGGACCATTTGCAGATCCGGTCGTTCGGCTGATCGGTGAAGAACACGTTGCCTTCGCGATCGGCGGCGGGGCCTTCCGTGAACTTGAAGCCGCCCGACAGCAGGACGGGTTTCTCGCCCGGAGCGACCACGGACGACGGTTTGGCGTCTTCCTGGGGAGCTTTCACGAGTTCAATCCCTTCACGTTTGCCGAGGTTGCGGGAATACTGCCGGTCCGTGGCATTGTTCCAGTGCTCATGGACGCCCAGACTGGCCAGGCGGACCGTGCCGGTTGCATGGTCCGGATCGTAGAACGTCCCGGAGGGCGGGTTGTGGGCGAGGGCCGCCTCGTGGAGATAGTCGTCCGCGCCGCCCATGCCCGTGGCCTTGGGCAGATCGACCAGCAGGAAATCGAAGCCGACCGAGTCGATCGCCACCGGGTCCTGCGAGGCGAACAGGCTGGCGGTCCAGCCATCGTTGAAAGGCGCGGAGGCAAATTTCCGGGGGACGCGATCGACGGGGTGGGTGCCGCAGTAGAGCCCATCGAGCAGATAGAGCATGGTCTTGCCGCCGATGTGGGCATGGCCGGTGAGGTCCACGAGGTTGCGGTATTCCTTGCTGCCTTTGCTGAAGCAATCCTTGTGCATGTCGAAATAGCCTTTGTCCGGCGGGGCGCGGAAGAGCGAGCCGTAATGGTTCTTTGCGCAGAGCGTGACCCCCGCGCCGCTGTGGGCCTTGAGGTTGGCGAAGTTGATGAGGTACTCGCCCTCGGCATACACCTTGGGCACGAAGTCCTGCGCCACGCCTTCGGGCCGGCTGCTCCAGTAGATCGGGACCGTGGACAGTTCCATCTGCGTCCGGCCCGCGCCGCCCTGACAATCGAGATAGGTTACCTCGGGGAACTGTCTGTGCAGCATATCATAGTACTCGTTGGCGAACCGGGCCAGGCTGTCCCCGACGGCGAGATCCGCCTGCCGCACGCCCGCCGACTGCGTCAACTGCCGCAGCAAGGCGGCGATCAACTGCGGCGCGGTGTTCATGTAGTTCTGCCAGTCCTCGAGGGCATAGCTTTCCCGGTTGACGGATTTCATGGTCCGGATGAGACCGACGAAATTCACTTTGATCGTGACCTTCTCGCCGGGTCGGTAACCGACGTCCCCTTTGCCGCGGCCCTTGTTGTGATAGCGGAACAGGGCGTCCCAGGCCTGGGCGTCCGAGGACTGTCCGGTCAGCGTCCGGATCGCCTGAGACAGCATCCGCGCGCAGACCGCCGGATCGGTGCTCTCGTCCTGCCAGGGATGGCCATTGCCGGGGCCGGCCCATTTCGCCGCCGCGGGATCGTGGACCCAGACGACCCGGCCCGGGTGAATGCCTTTGCCTGTGCCCAGCGGACCGCCCGGGCTTGTCTCGGCGGCGGCCGCGTGCGTCGGGCCGGCTGCGCCCACCGCCGCCAGCGATGCGGCCGATGACTTGATGAACTCACGACGTGATAATCTGCTCTTCTCCATTGCCGTCTCCCTGTCATTGGGTATTGATCCACGTCCGCACGCGGAGAGGGCAAACCCCACCCCGCGCGTTCGGTCGTTCCACCGCCCGCCTTTCGGCGGCCGGGCAGGCCATTGTACCATGCCGGTCGAGGCAAGTCTCGGTATTTCTGCCGCCTTGCCGCTCGCAACAGGACGTGGTATGGTTGGAACTCATGGACCCTGCGGACATTCAACTCCATCGCCTGTACGACGACCTGGCGTATCTGTGGCCGCTGGTCAGTCCGCCCGAGGACTACGCGGATGAGGCCCGGTACTGGCGCGAGATCCTGCGGGATAAGCTGGGCCCGGGATGCCATGCGATCCTCGAACTGGGCGTCGGCGGCGGGCACCATCTCTCGCATCTGACCGCGGATTTCGAGGCGACGGCGGTGGACCTTTCGGAGCAGATGCTCCGCCATTCGCGCCGGCTGAATCCGGGCGTCGAGCACCTTGTGGGCGACATGCGGACCATCCGGCTGGGCAGGAAGTTCCGGGCGGTGCTCATCCATGACGCGATCAGCCACATGCAGACCGAGGACGATCTGAAAGCGGCATTCGCGACCGCCGCCGCCCACCTGGAGCCGGGCGGCGTCTTCATCACCTCGCCGGACCATTTCCGCGATACCTTCCAGGATCCGTTGGTGGATTCCAGCACGAGATCGGATGGCGAAACGGAGCTGACGTTCATCGAATACAGCTACGATCCGGACCCCGGTGACACAACCATCGAGACCATCCTGTTCTACCTGATTCGCAGAAGGGGCGAACTGCGGATCGAATGGGACCGGCTCCTCACCGGCCTGTTCCCCCGCCAGAGATGGCTGGACCTGATGGCCGAGGCGGGTTTTCAGGTGGAGGAGCGTCCCGGCAGGCCGGTCGATATCCGCTGGCAACCCAGCCTGCTCGTCGGAACCCTTTCAAAGAACGCTGATTGATTCTCCTGCCGCGACGTGCTACAAAGAGGGCACCAAGAGCGGAAGCGTTCGGACGCTGGGCCGGTACGATTCGGATGCAACGAGCGAACAAGGAGGTATGATGATGGACGTTCCTATTCTGCGGGCGTTTCTCGGCTGGTGTACGATCCTTAACCTGATCTTCTTCGCGCTGGCGTTCCTGATCTACCGGTTTGCCCGCGACTGGATCTACCGGCTCCACACGCGGTGGTTCCCCGTTTCCCAGGACACCTTCCACGTGGCTCTCTATGCCTTTTTCGGGTTGTACGAGATTCTGATTATCCTGTTGAATCGCGTGCCCTATGTCGCGTTGTCGATCGCGACGTGAGCCTGAGCCGGCGAATGCGCGGAGCCGGACCTATTGATTCTCCGGACCTGGCGTGCTATCGTCATTCGCGATAGCGAAAGAGAGATCGCATCGTCTATGGACCGTTCGTCACTGACAAGATATGCCTGGCTGTCGATTGCGGCGGCGCTGGCCACCCTCGGGCTCAAAGGCTTGGCCTATGTTCTGACCGGCTCGGTCGGCCTGCTCTCGGATGCGGTGGAATCGCTGGCCAACCTGCTGGCGGCGCTCATGGCGCTGGCCATGCTGATCGTCGCCGCCCGGCCCGCGGACCGGGGCCATCCGTACGGGCACAACAAAGCCGAGTACTTCGCCAGCGGCGTCGAGGGCATCCTCATCCTGGGCGCGGCGCTCGGCATCGGGGCGGCCGCCGTCCATCGGCTCCTCGTGCCGCGGCCGCTGGAACAGGCCGGCCTCGGTCTGGCGGCGGCGGCGGTCGCCTCCGCGATCAACTTCTTCGTGGCTCGCGTTCTGCTGGACGTCGGCAGGAAGAACAACTCGATCACGCTCGAAGCCGATGCGCATCACCTGATGACGGATGTCTGGACCTCGGTCGGGGTTCTGGGCGGTGTCGGGATTGTGGCGCTGACCGGTTGGGAGGTGCTGGACCCGCTCGTCGCCCTGGCCGTCGCCGCCAACATTGTCCGGACGGGCTACCATCTGCTGCGCCGCTCGGTGGCGGGCCTGATGGACGCGGCGCTGCCGCCGGAAGACTGTGAGAAGCTCCTGGCGGTCCTCGACAAATACCGGCAGCAGGGCATCCAGTTCCATGCGCTGCGCACCCGCCAGGCGGCGGGCCGGCGGTTTGTTTCGATCCACGTCCTGGTCCCGGGCCGCTGGTCGACCCACCGCGGGCACCACGTGGTCGAGGACGTCGAGGCCGATATTCGCGCCGTCTTGACCGGCGTGACCATCTTCTCGCACCTGGAGCCGGTGGACGACCCGCTGTCCTTCCAGGACATCGAGATCGACCGGTAGGACGGCCTGACCCCGCCGGTCGCGTCAGGGCAATCGCATGTGCGCCACC
>VGYL01000561.1 GCA_016872975.1 Planctomycetota bacterium | reverse complement strand
TCCCCGGATCTATCAGATGATGCTCTACGTCGAGCAGCCGTTCCCCTACGACCTGGAGGCCAGCCAGATCGACGTGCACAGCGTCTCGGCCCGCAAGCCGCTGTTCATGGACGAGAGCGCCCATGACTGGAAGCTGATCCGCCTGGGACGCCAGTTGGGCTGGACCGGCGTCGCTCTCAAGACCTGCAAGACCCAGACGGGGGCCTTGCTGAGTCTGTGCTGGGCCAAGGCGCACGGCATGACCCTGATGGTCCAGGACCTGACCAACCCCATGCTGGCCCAGATTCCGCACTGCCTGCTCGCGGCGTATGCCGGGACGATCATGGGCGTGGAGACGAACGGGATGCAGTTCTACCCGGCTGCCTCGGCGTCGGAAGAGGCGGTCCATCCGGGCCTGTACCGCCGCCGGCACGGCGAGGTGGACCTGTCCTCCGTGCAGGGCCCCGGCTTCGGCTACCGGCTGGACGAGATCAAACGACAGTTGCCGGAAAGGTGTGATGTTTGATGGTTGAGGGTTGATGTAAGAAGTCAATCCTCCAAATCGACCATCAACCATCGAACTTCAATTTTGGGAGTGATTGGACATGGCGAAATTGAGTGCCTTTGCCGATGAAGTGACGGAGGATTTCCGCGGTCAGGTCGAGTTCCTGGCGCAGGAGAAGGTCGGCTACATCGAGCCGCGGTTCATCGACCGCAAGAACATCATGGACCTGACCCAGAAGGAGCTGGCGGAGGCCCGCAAGCTGATTCGGGACCACGGCCTGAAGGTCAGCGCGATCGGCTCGCCGATCGGCAAGGTCAAGCTGGATCAGCCGTTCAAGCCGCACCTGGACAAGTTCAAGCACGCGGTCGAGCTGGCCCAGTACTTCGAGACGCCATTCATCCGCATGTTCAGCTACTATGCCCCCGAGGGCAGGAATATCGACGATTATCGTCACCAGGTAATGGACCGCATGGTCGCCAAGCTGGAGGTGCTGGCGGGCACCGAGGTCGTCATGGTCCACGAGAACGAGGCCCACATCTACGGGCACTCGGCCGCGAATTGTGCGGATCTCGCCAAAGAGCTGGATTCGCCCAAGCTGCGGCTGGCCTACGACCCCGCCAACTTCGTCTGGGGCGAGAAGATCACGAACAACGTCGAGGTCTGCTGGCCCGTGGTGAAGCCCTACGTGGTGCACATCCACATCAAGGACTGGAAGCTGGGCGAGAAGGAGATCGGCAGCATGCCCGGCCAGGGCGACGGCCAGATCAAGGAGCTTCTGGCCGAGCTGGCGGCGATGAAGTACGACGGTTGCATGACGATGGAGCCGCACCTGCTGGCCGGTGGACAATTCGGCGGCTCGACCGGGCCGGAGCTGTTCTCCAAGGCGATCGCCGCCGTGCGGACCCTGGCGAATGAAGTGGGCCTGAAACTGAACTGATCGTAGCATGGGCGTCCCGCCCATGAGTATCAGGGGCATCCTGCCCCTGCATTGCCACGGGCAGGATGCCCGTGGTACTCACGGCCGAGACGGCCGTGCTACTCATGGGCAAGATGCCCATGCCACTAACGCCTTACGGCGTCACTACAAACAGTGCCGATCGAAATCGAGGAGTCTGGATTATGAAAACCTGGAATTTTGGGGTGGTTGGCGCGGGACTGATTGCGGATTTCCATGCGCGGGCGATCCGCGATATTCCCAACGCCAAGTTCGTTGCCTGCTGCGACACGGTGGAGCCGAAGGCCCAGGCGCTGGCCGGCAAATACGGCGCGCGGGCCTACGGCCGTTATGAGGACATGGTCCAAAGCGATGATATCGATATCGTGACCATTGCCACGCCGAGCGGTCTGCACATGGAGCCGACCGTCGCCGCCGCCCGGGCGGGCAAGCACGTGCTCTGCGAGAAGCCCCTGGAGATCACGCTGGAGCGGATCGACGCGATGATCGCGGCCCACCAGAAGGCCGGCACCCGGCTGGGCGGCATCTTCCCGTACCGGTTCAACGACCTGATGACGCCGCTGCGGGAGGCGATCCGGACCGGCCGGTTCGGCACGATCACGTACGCCAGCGTGTACGTCCCCTGGTGGCGGACCGACGCCTACTACAAGGATTCCTGGCACGGGACCTGGAAGCTCGACGGCGGCGGGGCCCTGATGAACCAGTCCATCCACATGATCGACATGCTCTGCGACCTGATGCCGCCGCTGGAGTCGGTGCAGGCATATACGGCGACCCTGGGCCACACGATGGAGGCGGAAGATACGGCGGTGGCCGCATTGCGCTACCAGGGCGGCGCGCTGGGCCTGATCTACGGCACGACGGCGTCGTTTCCCGGCCAGTTTCGCCGCTTCGAGATCACCGGCACCAAGGGCACGGCGATCAACGTCGAGAACAGCATCACGGTCTGGCAGTTCGCCGACGAGCGGCCCGAGGACGAGCAGGTCCGCCGCCAGTTCACGACGATCCAGGGCGGCGGCGGGGTTGCCGACCCCGCGGCCATCACGCACGAAAACCACACGCGCAATTTCCGGGCGTTCCTCGAAGCTCTGGAGACCGGCAAGGATTTCTGGATCAGCGGCCCCGAAGCCCGCAAGGCGGTCGAGGTGATTCTCGCGATCTACCGCTCGGCGAAGGAAGGACGACTCGTTAAGTTGGGCTGAGCGTGTCTCGCGGGAATCCAACATTCAAAGCACCGACTCCCGAATAAATTCCAGATCCAAAGCACCAATGACCAAAACGCCGGTGCCGCTCGGTGCCGGCGTTTTGGATTTTGGGTTTTGGACATTTGGATTTGTTTGGAATTTGGGATTTGAGACTTGGAATTTCCGCCCTGCGCGGCGGGACCACAAGATTGCCTCGCGTGGGTGCCTGCGGCTGCTCACGACGATGCACTGAGGACCTCCTGCGGCCTGACGACCGCCCGGGGCTCCTGGGTCACCGACTCGATCGTGGGGGTCACCTGAATCCGCCGGCACTTGTAGACATCCAGCCGGGAGGTCTTCTCCCGCAGGGATTTGACGCCCCGGCCGGTGATGATGTCCTTCGCTTCGCGGACGAAGTCCACGTATTGCAGCAGGGCCCAGGCGCTGTTGTTCCAACGCATCTGGTAGCCGCGCTGGTGGGCCTGGCGCTCCATCAGCAGCCGCTTGCTTTCGTTGAAGACGAGGAAATCCAGCGCTTGGGCGATCTGCTCGACGGACGGCTCGCCCGGATCGACCAGGATGCCGCGGGTGTAGCGGCCGATGATCAGGCCCTCGGGGCACGGCTTGTTGGAGTGGATCAGCTCCTGGGCGTAGCGGAACTTCGTCGTGATCGCGACCCGGCCGGCGCCCAGCGTGTCCGCCAGGATGCCGCTGGAGATCTGCTGCATGTTCAAGTAGGGCAGCAGCATCACGTTCGTGGCGCCGTAGAGCTTCAACAGCGTGTTCTCATCGAGAAAGGTGTCGAGGAACACGATGTCATATTCATCGAAGTCGGTCCCGCCGAGCTCCTTGACCTTGCACCATTTCACTTTCGCCTGTTCCAAGGCCTGGTCCATGGACGCGCGGAACCGCCGATAGGGCTCGCCGTTTTCGGCCCGGATGAAATCCGGGTGCGACTTGCCGGCGATCAGGTAGACGACGCGCTGGCGCTGCTCCTCGCTGAGGGACTCTTCGAGGAACAGGCCGTAGGCGCGAATGCCGTACTCGATGCCTTTGCCGGGCGAGAGCATACCCAGCGTCGTGATGAGAAACCGGTTCTCCAGGTCGTACTCCTGTTTCGTCGCGAGCCGGTCGAAGTAGGACGCGTTGTGCCTGCGGACGCCGTGGTCGATGTGCTTGAGCTTCTCGTGGGGGATGCCGTACACCTCCGATTCGAGGATCTGGATGGCGCTCTCGGTGGTGACGATCAGGCCGTCGCTGTGCCGCGCCAGGTTCTGGATCGTCGTCCGTTCGTGCGGGCTGGGCACATCCGGAACCGTATGCAGGTAAACGACGGTGATCAGGCCCCTCTCGTGGAAGGCCCGGGCGAGATTGACGAGGCTGCTGCCTTCGCCGGGCTTGCCTTCGGGACTGGGATCCAGGCCGAATTCATGCTGCAGCGCGATCACCGTGGGGTTCTTCGCCTCGCCGGCCCGCGTGCAGATATGGGTGATAGCGTCCCGCCACGAGTACGGATTGTACTGGTCGATTACCAGATCGACCGGGATATCATAGGGCCCGCTGCGATTGTCGATCGCCGCGCCGCGGATGTGGCCGACCTCGGACGTGAAGTGCGCCAGCGCCGTCGCCAAATCGCGCGAAAAGGTCCCGATGCCGCACCTTCGCGGCGGATAGGTGCTGACAATCCGAATATTGTACGGCATACGGTGCTCCCCCTGTGTACCAAACGTCGGGCATCGTACGAAACGGCGCTACCCGACCTCAAGAGCATACGAGCACGGATTCTCAGGGTTTGCGTTGTTCGTTGGTAATCACGAGCGCACGGCTAGTACGGCATTTCGCAAGTCCTGAGACGATGGAGTAGAGATTGCTTCGTCGCTGAAGCTCCTCGCAATGACATACTGGGGCGCCCTATGTCATTGCGAGCGAGGCTCGCCGAACGCGGCAATCATGTCATTGCGAGGAGCGCAGCGACGAAGCAACCTCACCCCTAGTCGCGGTACTTGTGAAACGCGGTACCAGCGTCTCAGATCGCATTTGGGGAAAACTGGTATCAGCGGAATTGGGTTGAAGGAAGGGTGGCAGCGTCAAGGCCGAAGGCCTTGGCGATGGCTCCAACAGGTGAGGAGAAGACCATCGCCAAGCTTCGCTTGACGCTGCCACCCGACGCGAAAATGCCGGATATTCTGTTTCCTCTCCGCTCCCGTGATCTCTCCTCTTACCTTATCCCGTTCTCACTTTCTTACCTTCTTCACCTCCCGCCTTCTCTGCCCTGTGGCATAACGGCGGCCATGACGCCCCGGACGTAGCCGACGGACTCGGCCAGGCCGGGCAGCGGATCGTTCTCGGATTTCTCGTATTCGAACGAGACGATCCCGGTGAAGTTGATGCGG
>VGYL01000560.1 GCA_016872975.1 Planctomycetota bacterium | reverse complement strand
GGACGGGTCGTGGATGTACACGTCCGCAGATTCCGCGACCTCTTGCGCGTAGAGGCGGCGATTGAACACGCGCCAAGTATTCGAGGACGTGGCGCGGTGATTGCCGCCCGTACTGTAGAACGCGAGCAGATGTGCCTGCCAGGTACCTTCGGTGCCTCCGCCGGCCGTGTCTACTAGGATCTTGCTGTAGTATCCCTGCGCCGTGCTCGCGAGCTTGATCGTGTCCATCGCCGTCGTGCCGGAATAGATGTACGCATAGACGGAATCGAGCCCGACTTCGTGGAACTTTGTTCCGACGGTGACGCTATCGCCGACATGGTATTCGCCGAGGCTTCGCGCCGGGGTCGCAATGCGCTGCGCGCCTCGCAAGAGATCGGCGGCAAGACCCGTTTGCCACGAAATATTCGCAATTGGCTCGACCCAAACGGATTCGGCGGTTACGCCCGCAAGAGTCGCCACAATAGCTGAATCGACGCCCGAGATAGATTCGGCGTGTGCGGTGACGGCGACGTGCCCAACCGAATCCACGAAGCCGCCCTTCGTCAGCGAGTCGGTCACGGTGACGCGCGGGACTACTCCCGACGCCGAGGCGATGCGCGGGAAGAGCGTCCACGATACAACGCCCACCGGATCGCGCGTACCTGCGCCCACGTCCACCGCCCACAAGACCGCCCAATACGGGCCGTACCCGCGCCCAGTCGTGTCGGCGTAGATCGTCTTCTGGTATGCCGCGACAAGCGGGAGGCTCGCACCCTTCTGCGCAAGCCCGATCGTGTCAAACGGCGTGCCCTTGAAGAACAGGATCGCCTTCAAGGTGTCTCCGCTCACGCTGTCCGCCGCAGTTCCGTTGTCGTTCAAGACGGCGTGAAGGGAGATGCTATCCCCGTGGTCGTATTCCCCAAGGTAGTCCGCGTGCGCCGTTGCGCTGCACAAGCACGCAATCGCGGCGAGAAACCACGCAAGGCGCATCATGCTAGAACCCCCCGAATGGAGAAGAGAAGCCATACTCCGCCCTCACGGGCGGAACGCTGCACGCTAGGCAAGCCATTGTATCTATCACAACATCGTCGAAATACCCGGAGCCGGTGTTCGTTTGCAGCGGGCCCGTGGATAGGCCAACTCTCAGCGAATCGATCAGTGTAGCGTCCAGATCAAGCGTATCGGCAGACCACACAACCCGATCGTCTATCGTCACTACGATCACTCCGTCCGGTCCAGCCACCTGATCCGCGTCTACGCGGACCTCAAACCATTCTCCGCCCGCAATCGTGTCAACGTATTCGATCGCAGGCGTGATCAGCCGCGTATCGTCCTGGATGAGCACCCCGACCCCGAAGGTTGTGCCGAGATCCTTGAGGTTCAGTTGGACTTTGTTCATGCCGCCGTTGCGGTACATAGTCCAGAAATGAGCAGTGGCGGCGCCGCCCGTCATGTTGAGATTCCCCGTGTTGAAGTACCCGCGCGCATGTAGGAACCGCGATGCCGTGTACGCCTTGATAGCCCTGCATTCCTTGTTGGCGTTCACAACGCTGCATTTGAAGCCCTTGCCGATGCTGTTCGCGGAATCCCCAGAAGCCGCAATCGTGGCGCCGCCTGTTTCTACAACGAAATCCCATTCGCTCATATCGCCGACTTCTGCGGTTGCCTCAAAGATCCGCGTATACGGCCCAGCCTCCGCGCGCTGCCAACCAAACACAACAGCAGCAATCGCCAACGCCACAAGCGCCAGCAATAGCAACGCCCAATCCTTCTCCGGCTCCACGCGCCGCGACACCCCTACGCGCCCTCCCGATCCGGCACAGCCTTCAGAATCTCGAAGCCAACAAGCACGCCGTCCTTGAAGATCAGCGCAAGCGTCCACCCCGCGCCGACCTCAACGTGCCGCCCCAGCTGCTCCACATACAGCTTGGCCGGGTCGTCGCCCACGTTCTGCAGGTAGGCATACGTGCCAGAACCAGACGCCGCGCCCAACCGCGCGTCCATCACGCCCCACCCAGTTGTGGCATGACTGGGCTCAGGCTCGCGTCCCCCGTGTCCCCGTTGATCACCAGATACCAGTCGGCGGGCACCTCATAGGTCACCTTCGACGGCCACAAAGACAGCGCAACCGACACTTCTTCGCGGTTCTGAAGGAAAATCGTAACGCCCATCTCGCCCCTTATTGAACCACCAACCCGCGCGTTCCCACGAACGCCGGCGGCGGATCGGTCACTCGGAAGTAGATTTTGCACGTATCCCCCAACGGCGCGAGGTAGTTATGGTTGAAGTTCTGCACCCTCCCGCGCACCATCAGGAACCCAACGCCCGCACGGTTGAACCGCATCGTCGGCAAGTCCACCCGCCACGGGCAACCCACGCTCGCGTTGTACTCGACCTCGCAGATTTCAACGCCATGTGCGCCGCTGTCAATGTCAAGCGTCGAGTCTACCTCCGTCGTGCGAATCCACGTCGGCGGCTCCGGCTGCTTGCGATACAGCGCCACGAGGTACTCGTAAAAGTAAGGATCGCATCCAAGCGTATCCCAGCGCGCGACGATCGTGTCGCAGTTGCACCGGAGATGCGGCGGGCTCACGCTGCTCGAATCGTCCATCCCCATGAGCACCGCAAGATCGATCGCCTCGTTCGTGTACACGTCTTGCGTGTCCGCCAGTCCAGGCGCGAGCGTGTCACCCTCAAAGATGACGCGCGGATAGCTCTTCGTCGCGCACCGCAAGAGCATGACAGGCAGCCCGCTCTTCTCCGTCGCGTGCCCGAACTTGTACCAGGCCAACAACGCGAACAGCGCAATACCCAGCCAAATCGCAATGGCTGTCGTGTTCACGCGCCTACGGTGCATCAGTCCCCTATCGCGTGAATCGCGAAGTAGAAAATGCTGTCCGTGCCAACGGGCGCCGCTATAACCGAGTCGATGTTGTGCGGCGTCCACACCCCTTCAATCTGCGTCTGAGTCGCAACATGTGCGGCCCCTGGCGCCGGCACAATCATCGTGTCCGAACAGGCGTAGATTTTCGCGCTATCTACGCTCCCAGCAACGCCGCCCGCCCAAACGAACAAGGTACACGGCGCGTCCGATGCGGTTGTAGACCGCCAAGTCCACCGCCATTGCGCGACGTGAAAGTTGTTGAAGCGCCACAAAGAACCCTTGCGGAATCCGCCCTTCGCCCCGCGCGTCTTGCACCATATCCCAAGCGTGTCCGTCGCCACGCTGTCCTGTCCAACCTTGAGCGGTTGCTGCCACTTGGAATCGCGGAACGGATAGCCGCTCGCAAGCCGGCTCAACGCCTCGCCGATCGAATACCGATTCAGCCCGATAGAACTCGGGCTCGCCCACACAATCCCCGCGAGCAAGACGGCACCGATCACCAGCCCCGCGAAGACCGAACGCCACCTACTCATCGCCTTCCTTCTCCTTCGCGGATACGCGCCCACCAGCGTCCTGGGTTATATCCGGGGCGGTTCCTGGTACATCCGCACCCTCGCCCATCTCAATCTCCACGTCGGGATCCGCAAACAGAATGTCCGTCCGCAGCGGCCCGAGGTTGTATTCCGAAAGCGGCTTCCAATCGCCCCACAGCAACACGCCCGTGCGGCGATGCACCGCCCCCGGATCCGCGCCCTCCTTCAGGCGCGCCCGAAAGAGCCTCGCCATTGTCCTACCCCTTCCGTTTCGTCGCCTTCACGGAGGACGCTGCGGCATCCGGCTGACCGGTCGGCGCCTCGTCGCGCTCGAAAGCGCCGTGCCCGGAGAGCACCGCGAACAAACGACGCCCCACAACCGTGCCGTCCTGCGTCGGCCGTGGGATCATGTATTCGGGCTCGCCCTCCAGATAAACGCGCCATTCCTGCGGCGGCTGGAAACCAATCTCACGGAGCACCGCCACAACCTTGTCAGGCGTGCGCGCCCCCTCCTTCAGCCGGATGCGTAAGCGCCTCATTGCCACCCCCATTCGCCTCGCGAGAGATTGTTCAGGGGGCGGGCCGTGCGGACCGGAGTGGCCCCTCTGGTACGCCCGCGCCAGGTCTCCCCGGTACCGGGCAGCCCGCAGGCCCAACCCCCACAAAACATCACAACCCCCACTACGACGGGTTGCAGAACGAGCAGAGGAACCAGAGCGACTTGCCGAACGCACACTCGCCATCCGCCGAGAACGTGTAGACCCTCGACTGAATGTATTGGTCGCTCAGATCGCTCGGACCCTGCGAAAGCACGCGAAGCCCAAGAAGCTCCTGCATGAAGAACGGCCGGATCGGCTTCGTGAGATCCGCAACGTACCAGGCGTTGGCGTCGGTGAGAGCGTCGAACACGATCAGCTCAACGCGCCCCTTGAGCACGTCGGAATCCGCCCGAGTGCCACCGGCCGCCTCCTGGTTCGTCAGCAAGATGCGCTTCGCCGTGAACTCCAACTCCGGCGGGACGATCAGGTGCGACGGCCGGACGCCCAGCCGCTTGCCCGATCTCCCCGTGAACCCGCGCATGTTGGCGATGACGGTTTCGAGGTTCGTCTGCGTGAGCTCGTACCCGGTCGTGTAGTAGTTCGCCACGGTCGTCGCGCCCGTCGGATGCGACGCCGAGAAGAACGGCACGCCATCGAACAGGTTGCCCGACGTGGCGCCTTCCATCGTCGCCGCCAAGCGGTCGTTGTACCAATGCGCCGCAGCCGATCCCATCTGCCGCGCACGCAAGTTGATCGCCCCGATCTTGTCCAGCCGGACCTCGTGCTCGCTCACCGTCCAGTTCGCACCGTACGGGCGATTCTTGAGATCGTAGCTCCAAAGGTTCGAAGTCGCCTCGGGGATCGCGCCCTTGTCATCCCAGTAGTCAAAGGCGTTCAGCTCGTCCAACCACTTGTACGTCTCCGTCTCCTGCGTCGAAGGGATCGGAGCCCCGGTGATAAGCTGATGCTGAGCGCCCTCTTCCTGGTAAGCGTTCAGGAAGTTTGCCTTGACGCCTTCCACGTCCAGGCCGAGCGGTTTTGCAATCACTTTCTAACCTACGGGGGCCACCCCGAAAGTATCTCG
>VGYL01000559.1 GCA_016872975.1 Planctomycetota bacterium | reverse complement strand
TGTGGAATATGAAGATCACAGGTATCCATTCGTACATCGTGTCAAGGCCGGGGTCGGAAGCGAAGTGGGTATTTCTGAAGCTGCTCACCGATGAAGGCATCGAGGGCGCGGGGGAGTGCAGCAACTACTCCTATCGCGAGCACACCATGGTCCGGTTGATGCAGGAGCTGGGTGCGCAGTATGTCGTCGGCTCCGATCCCTTCCGGATCGAGGACCTCACCCGCAGGCTCTATTCGGGGATCCATGACTACCGGCACTCCGGGATGGTCGAGACTCCGGTCATCAGCGCCTTCGAGATGGCCTGCTGGGACATCGTGGGCAAGGCGCTGGGACAACCCATCTACAACCTGCTGGGGGGCGCGTGTCACGATAAACTGCGCGCCTACACCGGGCTGCCCTATCGGCACGGCGCATCCCCTGAAGAGTGCGCGGCCGAGGCAGTCAAGTTGGTCGAACAGGGCATTACCGCTTTCAAGTTCGACCCGCTGGGTCCCAAGTTCCCGAACCCGAGGAATCTCTCTCTCAAAGAACTGCGCTACATTGAAAGCGTTTTCGGCGCCGTCAGGAAGGCCGTCGGAGATGAGTGTGACATCGGCCTGGGCAGTCACGGCCAGTGCAGCCCTTTCAGCGCCATCCGGTTAGCAAAGCGCCTGGAACAGTTCGACCTCTTCTTTTACGAGGAGCCTGTGCCTCCGGAGAACGTGGACGAGATGGCCCGCGTGGCCCATGCCATCAACATCCCGGTGGCTGCTGGTGAGCGGCGCCTCACCAAGTTCGAGTTTGTCGATCTCCTGCAAAAGCGGGCGGCTGCCATCCTGCAATTGGATGTCAGCCATTGCGGCGGCATCTTGGAGGCCAAGAAGATCGCCGGCATGGCCGAGGCGCACTACGCCATGATTGCGCCGCACCTGGCCTATGGGCCGGTGGCTGCCGCTGCGGCGGTGCAGCTCAGCACGTGCTCGCCCAACTTCCTGATCCAGGAAGGCGGTGTGACCTGGTCAGGGTTCCGCGCGGAACTCGTGAAGGAGCCCATCCTGTGGGAGAAGGGCTACGTGACGCCTCCGAGCAGACCCGGATTGGGCGTGGAGCTTGATGAGAAGGCCCTGGCGAAGTATGCCATAGCTACTGCCTAAACTGATCGCAGAGTGAAAATGCTGACTTGCTGGATGCCGCGCAAGCGACAAAACGGCAAACTGATGCAATCCCACCTGGCGGTCAGTTTCGTTGGCCCCATCCGAGTCACCTGCTGATCTGATCGAAGTGAAAGAGAGCAGCCAGTAGCCAACGGCTGCCGAACCGCCCGCGGCCGGCGCCAGGCGATCGGACGCCAATGCAACTGGGGTGAACCATGCGAATCACCAATATCGTATCCTATCCGGTAGGGATCGGAAACCGCAATGTCCTCTTCGTGGTCGTTGAGACGGATGAAGGCATCGAGGGCATCGGCGAGTCCGGCCTCATCAGCCGTGAGTTGGCGGTGATGGGAGCCATTGAGCACCTGAGACCCCTCCTCATCGGTCAAGACCCGAATCGGATCGAGCATCTCTGGCAGATCCTCTTTCGGAGCGGATTCTTCCCGGCACAGCGAGTTCTGAGCGCCGCTATATCGGCCATCGATATTGCGCTCTGGGACATCAAAGCCAAAGCCCTGAATATCCCCGTATATGAGCTATTGGGGGGGCGTGTACGGGACAGGGTAGCCTGCTATACCCACGTCGGAGGTCCCGGTGGCACGGGCGCCCAGGGTGCCGACGTCGGTCGCCTCATCGAATCGTGCCTGGAGGCGAAAGAGGCGGGCTGGAAGTTTCTGCGCTGGGGCCCGCCGCTGGTGGGGAGGACATTCGAGCCTCGACAGGCCGTCCGCATGGCCATCAAGCAGTTTGAGGCGGTGCGGGAGGCCGTCGGCGAGGAGATCGAGATCGTCTTCGATGTCCACACGCGGCTGGATATCCCGGAAGCGCTGTGGCTGTGCCGCGAAGTCGAGCAGTTCCAGCCGTTTTTCGTCGAGGATCCACTGCGGTCGGAGAACCCCGACTCCTACAAGATGCTGCGCACTCGCACGGCTGTTCCTTTGGCGGCGGGTGAGCACTATAGCTCCAAGTGGGAGTTTCGCCCACTGGTCGAGGAGGAGTGGATCGACTACGCGCGTGCCGATGTCTGCATCTGCGGCGGCCTGACAGAAGCAAAGAAGATCGCCGGCTGGTGCGAGACCCACTATATCAGGATGGCCCCGCACAATCCATCGGGTCCGGTTTCCACCGCCGCCAGCCTCCACTTCAGCCTGACGTGCCCAAACTTCGGCGTGCAGGAGCAGACGGGCCGGCCAGGGATAACGCTGACGGATGTCTTTCCTGTGCAGTGTGAGTGGGCCGATGGCTATCTGCTGCCCTCGCAGCGACCGGGTCTCGGGATCGAATTCGACCGTGAGGCCGCAAAGCGGCATCCGTTCCAGATGGCCGAGCTTCCGCAGGTGCGCCGTCTGGATGGCTCAGTCACGAATTACTAGAGCTACCGCAGACAAGGAAGGGAGACTCCATGAGTACAAAGGGACTTTCAGGCAAGGTCCTCGGCGTCATCCATGTGGGAGTGTGGGTTGCCGAGCTGGGAAACAAATTCGCGAGAGAGATCATGCCCGAGGTGACCGTTCTGAATATCGCGGATGATACCATCCAGTGGGCCGTCAACAAGGCGATGGCGGAAAGAGGGGTAGCCCAGGAGCATATCCCGCCGTTCAACTACCACCGTGTGACGACCTATTGTCGCTTTTTGCAGGAAGTCGGGGCGGACGCCATCCTCTTCGGCTGTTCCACCATGAACCGCGCCGTGGAACACGCGCGGCCCATGATCGATATCCCCATCATCGCGATCGACCGGCCCATGATGGATAAGGCCGTGCGGATCGGCAGGCGGATCGGTCTGCTCGCCACGCTGGACACGACTGTGCCGTCGTCGTTGCGGCAGCTGAGGAACGCGGCGGCCGACGCCGGGCGCGATATCGAGATCGTGGAGATCTTCCGCGGCGATGCCTTTCGCGCATTGCGGGCGGGCGACCAGGCCACCCACGACAGGCTCCTGCTGGAAGCGATCCAGGCTCACCAGGAACAGGTTGACGTCATCGCCATGGCCCAGATCTCGATGTCCAGGCTCGAGGACCAGATCGCCCAGGCCGGCTTCAGCATCCCCGTGCTGAATTCGGGCCGGGAGGGATTCCTGGCAGCCCGTGAGGTCCTGAGCAACTCCTGAGGAGGAATCGATGCTGACCGCTCGCGAACGCATTCTCGCCACGCTGCGCGGTGAGCCGGTAGACCGCATCGCTTTTGCCCCGCGGTGGGATCTTTGGCTGAATGCCGCTCGAAGGGATGGCCGGATCCCCGCCGAGTGGCGAGACCTCAATCTCCACGGGTGCACGCGGCGTATGGGTTGGGGGATCAAGGGCAAGCAGGGCATCGTCCATCGCGAGATACAAGAGGGGATTGAGGTCCGCAAGCAGCGGGAGGGAACGGACAGTATCACTGAAATGATCACCCCCGTGGGCACGATCACCGAGATCCAACGACTGACCCCGGAACTGGTCGCCTGGGGAATCACGACCGGGCGGATCGTCAAGCCCTTCATCACCGAGCCAAAGGATTACCCGCCGGCGATCTATGTCGTCGAGCATACACGGGTCGAGCCCACCTACGAGCAGTTCCTGGCCTACGACGCGGAGATCGGTGCGGACGGCATTGCCTTTGGGAAAGGGGGCAACTCGCCGATCCACCGGCTGATGCAAGACTTCACCGATTACGAGGGCTTCTACTACCAGCTTGCCGACCATCCGCTCCTGGTGCAGGATTTGCTGGCAGCCCTGGAACGGCTGGTGGCGAAGGTGCAAGAAGCGGTGCTCGCTTCGCCGGCCTTGATCGTACAATATGACAGCAACTATGACGATTTCCTCACGCCGGTGCCGATCTATCGCCGGTTCTTTCTGCCGGACTTCCAGAGCTTCTCCGCGCGTTTGCACGCTGCGGGCAAATACTTCGCCACTCATGCGGACGGTCACCACGGGCAGCTCCTTGACCTGATGGGCGCCTCTGGCTTTGACATCGCCGAGGCTTTTACCACGCCGCCGATGACCAGAGTGGGCGTGGCGCAGGCGCGGGCGGTGTGGGGCAAGCGGATCACCATCTGGGGCGGTTTGGCTTCCAGCATGTTCTCGGCATTCACGTCCGATGAGGAGTTTGAGGCCCACGTCCGCCAAGTGTTGCGCGAGGCGGCCCCGGGAGATCATTTCATCCTGGGTACGGGGGACAATGTCCCGACGGATGCCGAGCTGCCACGGCTGGTGAGGCTGACCGAACTGGTCGAGGAACTGGGAACCTACCCGCTTCAGGGTTGAGCGGGGCAGTCGCCCCATCGGCATCAAGCTAAGCCTGTGCCCGGTGGTTGCAAACCCACCGGCTGAAACTGAGAAGGCCCCTCAGGGCCTGGGGCGAGTGGCTGCGGCCACTTTTCAGCTTCAGGCAGGCGGTTTTCAACCCCTGAGCCTGCGTCGGTGATCGTTTCCGGGGTGCCTGGGCTGGTCCAGGGGCTTAGCTTGATGCGTATGGCAGTCGCCCCTGCTCCGCCATCCATCTCGGGAGGAGGCGAGAATGGTTACTCACGAGGAAACCAGAAAACTGGAACGCCTGGCCGCACAAATGCGGCTGCACATCGTCTCGATGATGGGGCCGAACAAGGCGCATCATTTCGGTGGCTCCCTCTCAGCGACGGACATCGTTGCGGCGCTCTACTTCTACAAGATGCGCTACGACTCGGCGAACCCCGGGTGGCCCCAACGCGATCGCTTCATCATGAGTAAGGGCCATTCGGTGCCCGCGCAATATGCGGCGCTGGCGCTGCTCGGCGTCTTCCCAGTCGCGGAGCTGGCGACCCTCAAACGCCTGGGCAGCCGGCTGCAGGGCCATCCCGCCATGCGCTACACCCCCGGCATCGAAGGGTGTACCGGCGCGCTGGGCGAGGGGCTCTCCTACGCCAACGGGATGGCGCTGGCCGGCC
>VGYL01000558.1 GCA_016872975.1 Planctomycetota bacterium | reverse complement strand
TGTCAGCCCTTCCATCTCTCGCGAGAGCGCCGGCCAGGCCGCCGCCCACGGTCGCGCGGCCTCCATGTACCGGGCCAAACGCTCTTCGTTGGCGCGGATCAACTGGCGGCGCTCGGCGTCCAAGGCAACCTCCAGGGCCGCGCGTCCTTGACCGAGAGCCGCGAGAGCGGGGCGCTGCTCTCTCAGGCGTGGCATGCGATCCGGGTGTTGCTCGGCCAATTGCAGGAGGTCTCGGGCGCTGCGCGAGTGGAGGATCTGGCCGTCGAAGTCCGGTATCCGGCGGGCGAGCTCGCCAATCACCGCATAGTCCTTCTCGCGGTTGGTCTTCTTCATGGCCGCCAGGTCCGTCGTGCCCAGAAACGGGACCTCCTGCCCCTCGGCGTTCTGCCAGATTCGCTGCAGGGAGTTCTGATCGAGTCGGGGCGGTCGCGTGACAAAATCGGTGCGCACGCGGATCTCTTGCCACTGGAACTCCAGATGGGTGCTCCATCCCCCCGCCAGCCAGCGCACATCCAGGGGGGCGCCGAACCGATAGCGAGCCCCGTGTCGCTCCAGGACGGTCAGTACGTGCTCTATGGTCTCGGGGTCCTCGCGCAGAATCCAGTCGCCATCCTTGCTCATGACCGCCAGGCGATGAAGCACCACCGCTTGGCCGCCCGCGAGGATCGCCCGTGTCCGGCCGCTGTTGAACTTGCGCGTCAAGTCCAGATAGATGTTACTCATAGCTCGAATTCTACCACAGATTCGCTCGCGCGGCAGGTTTCTGGAGGCCGGCGGCCAGGGCTTTCCGGCGGAGCTCGTTACCCAGGGGGGTGGGAGAGTGGTGAAAGAGCACTTGCACGACATTCTGATAATTGCTCAGCGCTGCCAAGGCGTGCGACCATTGTTCCGGGTGTTTCTGTCGGATCGACGGCGCGAGGTCCAAGCTGATCGCATAGTAGGCGGCGCGGGCGGCTTCCTGCGGGGAGGCCGGCGCGCCAATGGCACGGTGGATTTCGGCTTGGAGCTTTTCGCGTAAAGCGGCGGTTTGTGTCTCGGGGCTTTCCAAGCGTTGGACGCAGGCTGGACGCTGGGCGGGGATTTGATAGACGAGCCGGCCATCCTTCCTGAGCCTTTGGCCGCCTTGTTCGAGGATGACCTTCTCCGCCAGATCCATGAGCCGGTCGGCGAAGCTGGTGATCGTTTCGTCAGTGGGCATGTTCTCGCGGGTGGTGTTCTTGTAACGGTCCACGATCTGCCAGTCCTGGGCGAGCATCCAGCGGTAGCCCTTCATCACGCCTACGATGGTGCCGGCGGTGGCGGCGTTGCAGTCGGCGTCCCAGCCGAAGTTGAACGCCGTGATCATCGTCTTGACGAAATCGCCTTTGCCGTAGAGCAGAGCGGCGATGATCGAGCCGGTGTTCAGCTCGTAGCCGTTGCGGTCGCGCATCTGGCCGTCGTGCTTGCTGTACTTGTCCTTCAGGAGCCCGCGGGTGACGCGCCAATCGTCCGGGTGCTCCTTGTGCCAGGCCCGTACATCCTGGACGATCTGAGCGATCGTGCTGCCCGGGTCGAGGGCCTCTATACCGCTGTCGAGAAGGGTCTCGATGTCGTCCTGGACGAACGCCATCGCGATCATGCTCGTGAACAGTTGCGTGGTCTGGGCGGGCTCGCCGTCGATGGCGACGCGGGTGTAGTTCAGGCCGATTTGGGCCGCCCGCTGGGGCAGGGCCGGGGCGATCAGCCCGAAGGTCTCGCACAGGAACTGGCCCGAGATGTTGAAATCGGCCCAGGGATTGAAGACCGGCATCCCCGTCCGCGGCGGGGGAATGCCCAAATCCATCAACTGCCGGGCGTACTGGTTCGAGCACCAGATCCGCTTGTTGATCCGCTCGCGCCACAAGCGGCTGATCCGCTCCGGCGGCAGGAGCAGGCAGTCCTCGTCCTCCATCACCTTGATATAGACCCATTCGAAATCCGTGTCGTCGTCGGTCCACGCGCCCTGGGGCAGGGCGGGGGTGTACGCCGTCACGTTGCCCGGCTCGGCGATGTACTTCATCTCATGCAGCAGGCCGTTGAGATTGCCAAGGATCTGCCCCAGCAGCCCGCCGCGGATCTTGTCCCGCAACTGTTCCGCAGGAATAGTGAGGGTCTCGCCCTGGGCGATACCGGACAGAAGACTCATCACCAGGATTGCAGCGTGTTTGGCGCTCATTGAAAGATCTCCCTGTTACCCTTGCACAGGCTCATGCCGAGAAGACAATAGGTCTCAAAATCCCAAATCCCAAGCACCAAATCCCCAACAAATGTCAATGACCAAAACTCAAAATCCAAAACGGGCAGAGCCCGCGCGTGCGTTTCGGTCATTGGAATTTTGGATTTTGGATTTGTTTGGGATTTGGTGCTTGGAATTTGGAATTTTGGGATTTGTGTACCTCGTCTTTCCATTATTGTGACATCATTTGCAGCTTTCGCTGAAACAACTCGAACGTCCGATCCCGGTCAATATCATAGCAGCGCAAGATGGGACCTTTCGTGCCGTTGAACTTGTACGCGAGATCCCAGTCCACGTCGGGACACTGGACGACCTCCCAGGACGCCAGGTCCGGATCGATCAGCGCGGCGATGTCGCCCAGATCGTAGAAGCCCTTCTTGGGGTCCTGGTACCAGGCGGATTCGTAGCGGTACTGGTGCAGGTACCGGCCCAGTTCGCCGCAGGCGGCGAATTGCCGGGATTCGCTCATCGGACAGCTCAGGTGGGTCCCGGTGTCGAACAGGACGAACGACAGGTCCGAGTGGAACACGAGCCGGGCGGCCCGGACGTCGCCGATCACGTTGAAATTCCAGCATTTCTCGGGCCAGCGGGTCCGGAAATGCCAGAAAACGACGATCCGCTCCGCGATCCGCGGCTCCTTCAGGTATGCGGAGGCGATATCGGTCGCGGCCCCCAGGCCGACGACCCACAGCGGATCTTCGGGCGTGGAAGCCATCGCCTTCTCGACGATGAAGTCCACCCCCTCCGATTCCGACGGCTCGTACTGGTAGCGCAGGGGCGGCGCGCCGCGCAGCACCGGATAGCGGCCCGCCAGGCCGGCCTCTTGCAGAATGGTCTCGATCTCCTTGCGGGAGGCCTCGATGCTGTCGAGGCCGGCTTCCGGACGGCTGTTGTCGAAATTGGCCGCCACGAAGCCTTCGATCCGGAACCGCTCCGGGGCCAGAAGCGCCAGCGCCAGGGCCCAGATGTCGTCGATCTCGTTCCGGGCGTCCGAGTCGATGATGACGCGGATCTGCCGATCTTTCGGCGGGATCACCGGCACTCTTCTCGCCTTCGGGTCGCGTTTGAGAATCTGCTCGCGGCGATCGCGGTAGCTGTCTGCCGGGGCACTGGCCGCATGCTGCATGCGTCGGTTCGCTTCCGCGATGGCGGTCAGTTGATAGGACCGGCTGCCGTCCGGCTGCACGGCCCATTCGGACTGCCGCGGATAGTCGAACACCCATAGGGCCGCCAGCGGCACCTGGAGCTCCTCGATACGCCGCAGGAGCGATTGAAACTGCTTCCTTGCCTCCGGTCCTTCGCCTTGGACGCCGAATTCCCCGACGAAAAGAGGCTTGCCGCAACTCTTCGCAACGTGGGCTGCCTCCGCGAGACGCTCGGCCGCCTCTTCGTACACGTGCACGGAGAGCGTGTCGGCGGGGTCGGGATTGTCGTCGGCCAGCATCCGGGCGAACTGCTCGGGCCCATCCTTCTTCCAGGTCCCCTCGTGCATCTGGTGCCAGGCGGAAGGGCGGGGGATCGAGTTGCCCGTGCCGATCATCCGCGTGCGATCGTACCGGCGGACCTCCTTGGCGAACTCGCGCAAGGCGGTGCGGATCATCGCGTGCGTGAGGATGTCGCGCTCGCTGCGGGTCGCTGGTGTCCCGAGCGTCGGCACGATCTTCGGCAGATGCTCCTTCGCGTTCGGCAGGTCCGCGAGCAGATTGTACTCGTTGCCGAACTCCCAGCCCCAGATCGCGGGCGAGTCCAGGTACCGCGTCACCACCTCGCGGACGTACGTGCGCATGAATGCGTGTGTCTGACTGGCGGGATTGCCCCATTGGTCGCAGGGCTCGCCGACGAGATCGGGCACGGTCGCCATGTGCCAGAATAGGCTCGGGACCAGGCCAACGCCATGCTTCTCGGCCGCCCGGATCACTCCGTCCAGTCGCTGGAAGTACTGGGTCCTGTCCTGCTGGTACAGCTTCATGTCCGCGGGCCAGAAGCCGCCGCACATGAAGCGGGCAAAGGGAATCCCGTGCTCGGCGAGAACCCGAAAGCCGGCCTCATAGGACGTGTCGCCCGGGTCCTTGAGCGTCCGCGCGAACGCGTCGAAGTAATTGACGCCAACGGCCCGGCAGGGCGCTCCCTCTCTGAGCAACACCCCAGCGCGAACGCTCAGGCCCGGCGGGTGCGGAGCCGGCCCGCCGGCCGCGATCGTCACGATGAGCACACCCAGCCATGATGACACTGTCATACGCGTGAATCTCCTATGGAGCCCGTGGATTTCCGCCCGGCATTGAGGTCTCCCCTGAGACCGGTGACAGGTCGTTTCGGCAAGTTCCGTACTGGCCGAGATGGGATGTGAACCCATACGCCCTTGCGGGCAGGGGACTTCAAGTCTAATGCGTGAGCCTGCCGACCGCGCATAACTACCTATGAAAAAGCAACTTAAGGGCCATGTTAATATGGGCAATCTGCGCTGTGCCATCTGCTGTGCCAAACCGGGGTAGAACATAGTGGGTCTGGACATGCTTGTCAAGGGCCGTTGCCCACCGGGGGCAGCTTCTGGGTGGAAGAAGGGGGTCACGTGAAGAAGGGGGAAGAAGGGGGTCATCCATATAGGGTTCCTGTCAAGCAAAAAATACCTTCCCCGGACCGAAATTACTGCGCGTTTGAAAAACAGTCCGCGCGGCCGTTTCGGCCTTCCATTATCTTCTACGTTACCGCGTGACATCTAACGCCCCGAAACGCCTTGGCGCCATCGTTCTGTTTCGCACCATTGTATTGGGGACAGTCACCTAT
>VGYL01000557.1 GCA_016872975.1 Planctomycetota bacterium | reverse complement strand
TCTGTTGGACATCCATGTCGATTCTCCTTGTAAGTTGATCTTCTCGAAGGAGTTATCGACCGGCTCCTGTTATTTTCTTGAGCCTATATTGCGCTATCGTAGTAAGCAATGGCCCTAGGGTGCATGACCGTTCTTGCACGCCTCCGGGGCAACGGATCTTCGGTCCCGGCACGGTAAAGGAAAAGGGGACATTCTACTTTTCCCCTTCCGGGAGAGAAAAGTAGAATGTCCCCTTTTCCCGCGGCGGTCGGGACCGGCCGGGACACCCGCGCAGGAACGGTCATGCACCCATGGCCCTGGGCGGGCAGCTCTTGTCCTTGCGGCGGGGGCGGGACGGCGGTAGGATGGAGCCGTGGCGCGGCCACAGCGGACAGCGTACGAAGGGGCTGTGTATCCTGTGACGGCCCGGATACCGTGCGATTACGGCAGCGATGGAGTCGTGAGGACCTTATGGCAAGCCAGAAGAAGGCATGGATTCTCGGACTGGTGGTTTACTGGATGGGCGCGACCTCGGCGGTCGTCTGGGGATACGCCAACGACGGCCCGGGCGGCGGGCCGCATCGTAAGATCAACGAGATTGCCCTGGACCGCTTCCTCCAGATCGCGACAGAGGATCCTATCCTGTGCTTATACGACTTCAGCCCCTCCCTGGTGAAGTATCGGATTCAGAAGCCGGACGACCTGGATTTCCACTCCTTCGTCGTCACCTACGACACCGTGACCCAGAAGGGAGACTGGTATGCAGAGGAGGCCACGGTCGTAGCGGAGCTGGCCGCCGCTTCGCCGTTGGCCGCGTTGACGCCGTCGAGTATCGTCGAGGAGTCCAGCCAATCGCGGCCGTTCCGCTGGTGGATCATCGAGGGCGGCTTCACGGCCGACGAGCCTGAGGTCCACATGTCCCTGCGGCACTTCTACGACCCTCAGTCTCGGGGCGTCTCCAAGGTCTCCGGGGCCACCGGCTGTTCCTACCTGACCGACGTGACGGACGACGCGGACAAGGCCCTCGCCTGGCTCGTGGGCAGCACGCTCAATCCCTGTCTCGATGCCAAACGTCTGGCCGGGAAGGAATCCAAGCACTCCTGGGCCGAGGGCATGACCCGATTGCAGGCGGCGCTGGACCATCCGCAAGCCGATCCGGCCCTGCGGAACAAGGCCTTTGGCAAGGCCTGGCGATGTCTCGGGGAGACGATGCACCTTCTGGCGGACATGACCGTTCCGGCTCACGTCCGCAACGATGGGCACCCCGGAAAACTGGGATACGCCAGCGACCCCTATGAAGACTCGGTCTCCGCCCAGACGGTTCAAGACCTGGCAGGCGGGGCCGTGAGCGCCAACCTCCAGTCACGGATCACCGGCAGCTTCACCCTGAGCGGCTTGTTCGATGTCGTGGCCGACTACACCAACACGCACTTCTTCTCCAAGGACACGATCTCCGGCACGGACTATGTCGCCTCCCCCGACCGTTCGAGCGCCCTCTTGCGCCCGCATCCTGCAGCAACCCAAGGTCCCGTCGCTGCGTGGGGTCAATGTCCAGGTGCATAGCGCGAACAAGCAGCCGGATTATGACGCTCCCAAGCTTCAGAACTACTCCTTCCGCTTCAAGGACCAGTCCAAGGACGACAGCGGGACTCATGTGAACCCCCAGAGGGCAGACCGGCCGGTCGTGTCGCGCACGGCCAAGGGCGAGCACATCCTCGACGCCCGGTGTCTTCACGCGCAGGCCCAGGACCTGATCCCCGTGGCCGTGGCCGCCAACGTCCAGGCCCTCGACCTGTTCCTGCCAAGATTCTCGGTCCAAGTCGATGAGATGGACCGGACGGAGAAGATCTTGCGGTGTCACGTGGTCGGATACACCCGCGACCTCGAAAAGAAACAGTTCGCGCCTGCGGCCCTGGCCCAGTTCCCGGGAGCGGCGTCTCGCGCAGTGGTCTTCCTGACCATCGGGAAGGAGCCCTCCAACAGTCTGCAATCGATACGCAAGATCACGGCCGAGGGCTTTGAGGTGTCGATCCAGGAGATCATCGACGGCGCCCTGGCCCCGTACCTGAAGCCAGACGGCTCCCCTGTGCCGCAAGAAGGGATCAGCCTGGCCGTGGGCCTGGACATGGGCGGCATCCTCATTCGGTCCAAGCCGAAGACTCTGGACATTCCGATGCTACGGATCGATCCCCCGCAGATCACGTTGAAGCCCGAGGCTACCCAGCTCTTCACCGCCCAAGTGACCGGCGTCCCGGACACAAATGTCCGCTGGGAGGTCCAGGAGGGCACAGGCGGGGCCGTTGACGACAAGGGCCTGTATCGTGCCCCGGACCGGGCCGGGACGTTCCACGTGACCGCCGTCAGCAAGGCGGACAGGACCCTCCGTACCACGGCGACCGTGACGGTTGACAAGGCCCCGGAACCTCCGCCTCCTCCGGCAGCCCCGATTGCAGGGGATATCGGTTGGGCCCAGGCCGTGTGCGCATCCGCGGGATCTTATGGAGCGGCCTTCATGGGAGGCCTCTGTACCTCCCGTGCGGACATCGACAAGGTATATCGGATAGGCGATATCCGACATGGCTTCGAGTTCCGCGGCGTGTCCGCCAAGGAGGTCCCGGGCCGACCCAGGATCGACGGCTGGTGCCGGGAGATCGATCGTGTGACGGTGAACAACGGGGTCCGAGACAATGTCTTCTGGCTGGTGTACCGGGCGGAACTGACCCCGATCCAGATCATGTCCTCGGATTGGGTGAGCGTGGATGAGCCCGATGCCGCACCGGATCCCAAGGGACCGTGGGGCTATGCCCGGCGCGAGTCCGACCGGTTCCTCAGGAGCGAGGAGGGCAAAGGGTATGAACCCGTGGCCCTGGGCGACCTGGCCGTGGCCCGCTGGTGGGGCCGTCCGGGTCAAGACTTCAAACCCTCTTGGCGCTGCATCTTCTGGCGCGGACCGTTCAAGTTCGCGGTCGAGCTCAACTGCCTTCTGGTCAGCGAAGGGGAGGCTTCCGGCGAGTTGTCGGACCTGCGCCGCACGCCCCACAACCAGACCCGGCTGACCACGGCGTGCACGGAGGCGCCCCAGGCCGGCATGGAGTATGCCAAAGCCTTTCTGGACAGCTTCGAGCAATGGTATCGTCGTCCCGTAGCCTCAGGTCCGGGTCCCAAGGGGCTGTACTGGCCGCTGCACATCGGCCGATACCGATTCAAGCCTGCAGACCTGCCTCCGGGACTGGTCCTCACGAACACGTCCGAATCAAGGTATGAATGGTATCATCGGGAGGCCCAGGAAATCAAGGTACAGGACGCCAATCAAGCCCAGCCGGGACCGGCGCCCGGGACCTGCTATGTCTCCCTGCAGGCCTCGTACCCGAAGGAAGACGATCCGAATGCCTCCGCCCCGATGACGCGAACCCGTGCCGCCATAGACAAGGAGATCGCTGACATCCGGCGATACTATACCACGGAGGGCACCCAACTGGCGGGTCCCACGCGGATCGCCCTGGCGGGGGCCGACGAGGCGGTGGAGGTCATGCACGGCTATACACCCAAGGACGAGCCCGACTGGCGTCCGTCCTGGAGCCACCACTGGATTCTCGCGCGGCGGGCCAACGTCTTGGTCAAGGTCCAGCACGACTATATCCCGGAGACGGCCCTGTCCCCCTCGCCGTGGGCCCGAACCCTGGCCGCACAAGTCCTGACCAGGATGTCGGCGGACAAGCCTGCCGCCCAGACTCCCACAAACCCGTGAACACCTTGTCGGAGAATTGAAGGTGTAAGGTACTTTTCTGGAGGGACGCGGGCGGGATGGCTTCGGTGTAGCGCAGGGTAATAATGGGTTTCGTGGTGAACCGCAGATGAACGCCGATGGACGCGGATTGAGGAGCCGGGCGCATACCAGGACGGATGGCAGGCCGGGAGGTGGCACGGTCCGCGAATCCCCCTGTTTCTCCGTGCCCGCCGTACTACTACTTGTCGAAATCTCGTTTGCCTGCGCAGATTCCTGGGGATGAGGAACGTAAGTCTTTGAAAGACAAAGCTCTATGTCTCGCGCCCAGGCACCAAGAGCGCAAAAGCGTGAGGGTTCGCCGTCCTCTGTCCTCCGCCCTCCGTCCTCCGTCTTCATTCTCCCTTGGCTCTCTTTGCGTCTTGGCGAGAGAACCGGTTCCCGCTGCGGCCGCAGGCCGCGGTGGGTGGTTCGTGTCCCCGGCGGTTTGAAGTCGTGGCTCGGCCCTCTTCACTCGCAGGGCGGAGGCGGTAGTCGGTGGGTTTTGGATTGATGATTTATGATTGATGATTGCTGATTTGGCTGACTGCCTCCGGCGGGGACTCTGTTCTGCGAGCGTTCCTCCCTCTTTTCGTCCTTTTGTGTTTCTTTCGGCGATGAGCCGTTGTCGGCAAGGAATCCGTGTTCATCCGTGTAAATCCGTGTCGGAAAGCAGTTGTCGGCAGTCAGTAGCCGGTTGTCGGTTCCCAATGTCGCCGAAGAGCTGTTCTGACCAAGGGCGAGACGCCCTCGCCACGGCGACTGTTCCACCCCTTATTCTCGGCTTTTTGCGGCGAAGAGGGTTTTCGGTTCTCGGGACTTCGGTGGGGCCAGCCCCACCCTACGGGTTCTGATCTCTGCGCCTCCGCGTCTCTGCGCGAGAACCGGTTTTGGTTGCGGCCGCAGGCCGCGGTGGGTGGTTCGTGTCCCTGGCGGTTTGAAGTCGTGGCTCGGCCCTCGTCGCTCGCAACTTGTTCGAAATCCGTGTTCACCCGTGTAAATCCGTGTCGGAAAGGCCCTTCCCGGCACGGAAGAGCGCGGGCAGGATGCCCGCGACACGCAAGGGCGAGGGGTCCCCAACGCAAAATACCGCGTTGGGGAGCCCCGGGACGTCCTCGCCACGGCGGCTGTCTGGTGCAGTCCCGGGCCGCGGGCGGTAAGACCGCGTTTCTTGGGGCGCCACGTCAGACCGCCAAGGGGATAAGAACTTATCCCGGCTGCGCCGGGGACTTTTTGGGTTTTCCACACGCAACACACTTGCCCATTATCCCCAAGGTCCCCAGAGCCCCAGGAGTTATCCACA
>VGYL01000556.1 GCA_016872975.1 Planctomycetota bacterium | reverse complement strand
TTGAGCTCGCGTAAATCGGTACCAGTCACCCACTCACCAGATGGTGACATTACTGTGAACCCTCATGCCTGAGTCAGAAATAGCGTTTCTGCCCGTGAACGGTTACGGAGCCGTTATACGACAGTCGCAGCGAGATCGTGTCGGCGGTCTCGGTCACCCGCTCCTCGACCCGCGCCAGTTCAGGCATCAATGGGTTAGCGTCATCCCTGTCCATTTCTGTACCCAAGATCCCAAATGGGGAAAGAAACTCGAAACTCGAAATCCGAAATCCGAAACAAATCCCAAACGAAAGAAAAGGTAAGAAAATCCAAAACGGGCAGAGCCCGGTCCGTGGTTTTGGTCATTCGAATCTTGTGTTTCGATTTGTTTCGGATTTCGAATTTCGATATTCGAGTTTCCGTACCTTTCGGTTCTACCCTTCCAATTGCCTCATGGGGTCGCGCTGGATTTCCTTGGCCATCTCCGTGATATCGATTTCGGTGGGACACCAGGTCATGCAGCGGCCGCACCCGATGCAGCCGAAGCAGCCATATTGCTCCAGCCAGGTGCAGAGCTTGTGCGTCAGGAACTGCCGCAAGCGAGCCTGTTGGGGCTGGCGGAAGTTGCCCTCGTGCACCTCGGCGAAACCGTAGTCCTGGCAGGCGTCCCACTGGCGGTTCCGCTCCACCATCCGCGGCCCCAGGTCCGCCCGGTCGATCACCTTGTAGCAGAAGCACGTCGGGCAGACCAGCACGCAGTTGCTGCATCCCAGGCACCGGGCGTCGGCGGTCTCCTTGTACACGGGATGCTCGAAGGTCCTCATCAGCAACTCCGGCAGGCCCTCGATATCCAGCGTTTTGGTGAACGAGGCGGCGGCCGTCTGCTCGATCCGCTTCTTTTCGCTCAGGTGCCTGCGGCTCGTGGGTTTTGCGCCCGGGACGCTCTCGATGAGCTCCCGGCCGCGCTGCGATCCGGCTTCCAGCACGTAGTCGCCGTCCAGGGCGGTCATCGCCACGTCGAAACCGGCCTCAAGCTGCAGGAACGGGCCGGTGCGCATCGAGGAGCAGAAGCCCTTGGCACAGGCCTTGTTGCAGTTGAGCACCACGGTATAGGTCTCCTGGCGTCGCTTCGCATAATAAGGGTCCTTGAAAGAGCCAAGAAATGTCCGATCCAGGACCGTGATCGCGTGCATGTCGCACGGGTGGATGGCGAAGATCAGTTGCGTCCGATCCGGACCGGGATCGACCGGCGTGTAGACGTTGGTTTCCCGGTCGATCTTGAACAGTTGCTGCACGGAAGGATAGATGAAGCAGCGCGGGCTCGTCATCGTGCTGCAATAGCCCAGGTCCAGTTGCGCGCTGCTGTCGATCGGCACGAAGGCGTTCTGCCCGCGCCGGGCCACCACAGGTGCGAGCACACAGAATCGCTCGACCAGCGCATCCACCCAGCGATACAAATTCTCAGCGGTAATTGACTGGCTCGTATCCATCTCTCACCCGACGGGCAACGATCCGGCGCCGTCCTGTCCTCTTTTCCGATAGGAAATCAAGCGTGCGTTCACGGCCACGATGATCGTGCTCAGCGACATGACCACCGCGCCAAGCGCCGGCGGCAGCACCACGCCGTAGCGGTACAGCACACCGGCCGCCAGCGGAATCGCGACCACGTTGTATCCCGTAGCCCATAGCAGGTTCTGCACCATCTTGCGATTGGTCAGGCGCGAGAGGGCAACCACGTCGGCCACATCCCGCGGATCGTTCTCGACCAGAATCACATCGGCCGTTTCAATCGCCACGTCGGTTCCGGCGCCGATGGCGATGCCGACATCGGCCTGGGCCAGCGCCGGGGCGTCGTTCACGCCGTCGCCGACCATGGCCACGCGCTTGCCCTGCCGCTGCAACTCCTTGATCTTCTCCGATTTCTGGTCGGGCAGCACCTCAGCAAAATACGTATTCAGACCAAGCTGTTGGGCTACGTACCGCGCGGTCGGCTTGTTGTCGCCGGTGATCATGGCGACCTCCAGGCCGAGGCTCTTGAGCATCCGGACCGCCTCGACGGACTGCTCCCGAATGAGGTCGGCCAAACCGATCAGCCCCTGGACCTTGCCGCCAGCGTGAGGAAGCCGCCCGCCAGCGCGACGATCGTCAGGATGAAGGCGGCGCGATCCGCCAGTCCCTGCGCCCGGGACTTGCTCGCGCCGGCCTGGGCGACGAGCTTGACGACCTGCGCCAGGTAGGACTCCGCGCCGGTCTTGGTCACCTCGACGACGAGCGCGCCGGTGCCGTTGACGGAGCCGCCGATGACTTGGTCGTCCACCTGGCGGCCGACCGGTCGGGACTCGCCGGTGAGCATCGACTCGTCGATCTCGCTGTCGCCCTCGACGATCCGGCCGTCGGCGGGGATCCGCTCGCCCGGCCGGACCAGCGCCCGCTGGCCCGCGTGCAGCTCGTCCAGCCGGACGTCCACGACCGAGCCGTCGTCCCGGACCAGGTGCGCCTCGCTGGGCAGCAGCCGGGCCAAGTCCTCCAGGGCGCGGGACGCCCCCATCACCGACCGCATCTCGATCCAGTGCCCCAGCAGCATGATGACGATCAGGGTCGCCAACTCCCAGTAGAACATCTGGCCCGGCACCCCGAACACCACCAGGGTGCTGTACACATAGGCCACGGTGATGGCCACGCCGATCAGGGTCATCATGCCCGGCAACCGGTCCCGCACCTCGGCCACGAGACCCGCCAGAAACGGCCAGCCGCCGTAGAAATAGACGAAGGTGGAAAGAAGGAACAGGACCCAGAGGTCCCCGGGAAAGGCCACCGTGAACCCGAGCATCTCCTGGACCATGGGCGAGAGAATCACGATCGGCACGGTTACCAGCAGCGAGATCCAGAAGCGGCGACGAAACTCCTGGACCATGCCGGCGTGGTGCGCGACGTGCCCCTCCTCGTGCGGACCATGCAGGGCGTGGGCGGTCAGCCGATCCTTCTCGGCTCCCAAGGCCGCCTCGGCGTGTTCAGGGCGCCCGTGTGCCTCGTGGCCCTCACGGCCGTGGAGCGGCTCATATTCACGACCCTTGGGAACGTGGTGGCGCTGCGTCTCGTGGGTGTGCCGGTGTCTGTGCTCGTCCACTCGGGTGCCGTCCCTTCGCAGAATGACCGGCGCCCACTACTGCGGCTGTGCCTGGGCCTGTTGTCGCGCTTGCGGCATCATGGGGCAGTTCTGCGTCATCTGCTGCACCCGCTGATGCATCGCGGCCCAATCGACATCGATGTTGGCCTCACTGACCTTCTTGAGGGACGCATCATACTTGATCAATTTGCCGGCGACCGCCACGACGACCCCGCCATCACTGGTGGCGGTGATTGACTCTTGGGCCATGACCCCACAGGCAACCGCACAGCCGGGGCAGGCCATGCCATCCATGCCGCCCATTATTCCGCGTCCCATCATGCCGCGCTGGGGCCGGGCTGGAGGCTGCTGTTGCTGCGCGAAAAGGGCGTACGATCCCAGTACGACCATCAGAGCCAGAGTGATCCACGTTGTCCACCGTTTCATTCGGGCACCTTCCTTTCCCCCGTATGGGACTCTTGCCATGACCCGACCGGCCTGTCCGGCACTGGTACATTCCCGTGTCCGCCCATCGAGCCACATGTCTCCGTCATATCGCGAGTCCGCGCGCCCCAATACCGGCTTTCCCCCGAAACGGCGGGTGGAAATCGCTTACTCTCGCAGGAAGATATGGAATACGGGAAGATTTGGAATGGTGGAATAGTGGAATACTGGAATCATGGGGATTCGGATGCCCCGGGCAGCCCATTAAGTATACCACCCCAGAAGTTGGGAACGGATCATCAAGCCGCCTGGGAGAACCGGCACTTGGCCATAACGCTGGCAGCGGCCTCCAGCGTAAGGTCCGCACCATAAAGGCAGTTCGGGCGGTCGAAGCCGGAATCCGGAAGGCGAAGCCCGAGATGCCGGTCTTTCTCAAAGAGTTTCGAAGAGGCGGTTCAGGGGAGGGGTGTTGTGGTTCTCTTTGACAGAGAGAGAACCGCTTCGCGTGGACCCGTCGGTTCTGTGCGCCAGTAAGATCTCCGGGAGGCCCTCACGTACCCGGAAAGAAAAGAGACCGGGCACAAGCGGTCGAAGCCGGAATCAGGAAAGCGAAGCTCGTCAGAGGGTCGTTTCGCAGGAATCCACCGATGGGCTGGGAAGGGAAGACTGGAATAGTGGAATGGTGGAGTAATGAGGGAACCGAGGTGCCCCATCCCCAACATTCCAGTATTCCAACATTCCATCATTCCACTACTCCATCATCCCAACAGATCCTCTCGGCTGGCTCGCCGGCAGGGGTCAGAGGTCCCGCGGCGCTGGCTCGCCTGGCACGTCCGGACGGGCGACGCGCTGGATCGTGGCCACCGCCTCCTCCGGCACGTCGGTGATGCGGAACAGCCGAAGATCTTCCGGGTCGACCGTCTGCTCGGCCAGGAACGACTCCTCGAAGAACGTGATCATGTGCGCCCAGAACTCGCTGCCCATCAGGATCACGGGGAACCGCTCGATCATGTGGGTCTGGATCAGGGTCAGCGTCTCGAAGACCTCGTCGAGCGTGCCGAACCCGCCCGGCAGGACCACGAACGCGCTGGAGTACTTGACCAGCATCACTTTGCGGACGAAGAAGTGGTCGAATTGCACGAAATCGTCCAGGTAGGGGTTGGGCTTCTGCTCGTAGCGCAGGGTGATATTGCAGCCGATGCTCAGGCCGCCCGCCTCCCTGGCCCCGCGATTGGCGGCCTCCATGATGCCCGGGCCGCCGCCGGTGATGACGGCGTAGCCCGCCTCCGCCAGCCGCCGGCCCACCTGCCGCGCCAGTTGGTAATAACGATGGCTCTCCGGGAACCGGGCCGAGCCGAACACGGTCACCGCCGGGCCGGTGACCGAGAGCGACTCGAATCCCTTGAGGAATTCGAGAAAGTACCCCACGGCGCTCTCCAACTCCTCGGCCCGGTTCTGCCGGCCTTCGAGGAACTTCTTTTCCAGCGCCACCGTCGTCTCCAGAAAACGCGACGCCG
>VGYL01000555.1 GCA_016872975.1 Planctomycetota bacterium | reverse complement strand
CGAACCGCGGCCGAGGCGTCCGCGACACATTCTCATGCTCTTACGGGCACACTACGAACCGGCCGGGGTCCTCCGACAGGTTGTACCCGCTCGGGGCCGGCCGTGCAAGAGAACGAGCCACGGAAGTCGGCCTGGTTCAGGAGCCCAACCTTCCGGGCGACAGACGCCGGGCGGGTCAGAAGTTGCGCTCGACGAAGCCGGTGTCGACTTTGCCTTTGACGAAGAGGTTGTGCGAGAGGATCGCCAGGCAGGCGGGGATCGTCGTCTTGATGGGGGCGATCGTGAACTCCTCGAGGGCGCGGCGCATGGTGGCGATGGCCTCGGCCCGCGTCTTCTGGTGGACGATCACCTTGGCGATCATCGAGTCGTAGTTGGGTGCGACCGTCCAGCCCTGGCAGGTGTGCGTGTCCACGCGGACGCCGAAGCCGCCGGGGGCGCGGTATTCCGCGATCGTGCCGGGACAGGGCGAGAAGTTGTTGGCCGGGTCCTCGGCGTTGATCCGGCATTCGAGCGCGACGCCCTGTTGGATGATGTCTTTCTGCCGCAGCTTCAGCGGCTCGCCGCCGGCGATCTGGAGCTGCATCTTGATCAGATCGTGGCCGGTGACCATCTCGCTGACGGGGTGCTCGACCTGGATGCGGGCGTTGACCTCGATGAAATAGAACTTGTTGTCCTTGTCCAGGAGGAATTCGACCGTGCCGGCGTTGACGTACTTGGCCTCCTTGATGACGCGCAAGGCCGCCTCGCACAGGCGCTGACGGTCGCGGTCCTGGAGGACCGGGCAGGGCGACTCCTCGATCATCTTCTGGTGGCGCCGCTGGATGGAGCAGTCCCGCTCGTAGAAGTGCAGGGTGTTGCCTTCGTGGTCGGCGACGACCTGGACCTCGACGTGCCGGGGCTCGACGATGTACTTCTCGAGGTAGACGCTGCCGTCGCCGAAGGCGGCCTCGGCCTCGCTCTTGGCGGCGTTGAAGGCCGCCCGCAGGCTGACGTCGTTGTGCACGACGCGCATGCCGCGGCCGCCGCCGCCGGCGACCGCCTTGATGATGACGGGATAGCCGATCTGGTTGGCGAGCTTCATCGCCTCGGCCTCGTTCGTGATGACCCCTTCGGAGCCCGGGACGATGGGGACCTTGGCCTTGTGGGCGATCTTGCGGGCCTCGACCTTGTCGCCGAGCAGCCGCATGGCCTCGATGCCGGGGCCGACAAAGCCGATGCCGCAGTCCCGGCAGATCTCGGCAAAGCCGGCGTTCTCCGCGAGGAACCCGTAGCCGGGGTGGATCGCGTCGACGTTGGTGATCTCCGCCGCACTGATGATTCGCGGGATGTTCAGGTAGCTTTGGCCGCAGTCCGGCGGGCCGATGCAGATCGCTTCGTCCGCCAGACGCAGATAGGGGGCGTTGCGATCCGCTTCCGAGTAGACGGCCACCGTCTCAATTCCCAGCTCGTGGCAGGCGCGAATGACTCGCAGGGCGATCTCCCCGCGATTGGCGACAAGGACTCTTGACAGCATTCCGTGTGACTCTTCTCTCTCAAGACGAGTTGGAAGTCTGAAGTGCCGGCTTCAAACTTCGTTTCAGTCGGGCCTGACTCGGCACAACACTTGCCCGTATTCGACGGCCTGCCCGGTCGCTACGGTCTTTTCGACGATGGTGCCGCTGACTTCCGCCCGGATTTCATTCATCACCTTCATCGCCTCGATGATGCAGACGACGGTCTGCGGATCGACGTGGGAGCCGATCTCGACGTAGGGCTCGGAGTCCGGACTGGGCGCTTCGTAGAGGGTGCCGACGATGGGGGACTTGATCTCCAGCAGTCCCGTCCCTTGGGCCGGAGCGCCCGGCTGGCCCAAGGGGGCGCCCTGGGGCATCATCAGGGGCGTTCCGACGCCGGGCAGGGCGGCCATCATCGGGCCCAACGCCGTTGCCGGCGGTTGCGGCAGGGCCCTTTGCAGGGAAACGTAATCTTCGCCATGCCGGATGTCGATCTTCACCAGATCGTTTTCCTTCATGATCTTGAGGAGCTCTTTGATTTTCTGGACATCGGCATCTTTCTCTGCCATTGTCGCATCCTTTCCCGAGGCCCGGAACGGGCAATCCAAAGGCCCGGCACGACTCCCGGATAGGGATCGGGCGTCCGATTGGAGGGTCATTATAATCACCGGATCGGGCTTTGCAACACAATTCCGAGTTTGGCCGGGCCAGGGGCCAGGCGCGACCTTAGGGGGACGGGACGGCTTCTCTGGCTTGCCGGTTTTGCCTGGTTTTACCCCGTTGCGGATGCACAAAAAGAGACGCCGCGACCCAACCGGGCCGCGGCGTGAAAGGTCTTGACGGATTTCGCCCCGGTTCTACCGGTAGATATGGGTGGCTTCCATCGATTCGACCGGCAGCGCGAGCTGATCGGTGTACATCGTGGCTTTGAACCGGGCGTCTCCCGCTTGCAGGCCCTTGACCACGACCCGCCAGGTTGCCTTGGCCTTGGGCTCGAGGGTACGCAGCGGGGCGAAGCTGACGCTCTTGCCGAGGAGCGAGCCGGCGGTCGCTCCGGCCGAGGAGACGTACTGCAGTTTGTCATCGAGCAGGCAGACGATCCGGATGTTCCCGTCCGCGGCGGAGCCTTCGTTGCTGACGGTGATCGTATAGGTCGTCGTGCCGCCGACCTCGACCGGGTCCTCCAGATCGACGACTTCCAGCCGCACGGCCGCGATGCCCGTGATGGCCGTCTTCACCGAATCGGTGACCGGCTCGGCACAGTAGGCACTGGCGGTCGCGCTGGCCATCAACTCGCCTTCCCGGGCCGGGGTGTACGAGACGCGCACCTTCTTGGACGTATTGGGCTCCAGGGTGCCGAGCTCCCAGATCAGCTTCGAGCCGGAGAACTGGGCGCCGGTCGTGGCCTCGATACCCGCGACGCCCGGCGGAATGATGTCTTCGACGATCGTGTTCTGGGCCGGGCCGTCGCCCTTGTTGAACACCGTGATTTCGTAGGAAACCGGTCGGCCCAGGTACTGGCGTTTCGGGCCGGACTTGGCAATGGTCAGGACCGGTTGACGGACGTTCGTCGTTGTCGCTTCGGACTCCGCCTTCAGGCCGACCGCCGACGTGGCCATGGCCTTGCTCATGTAGGCGCCGATCCGGTTCGCCCGCAGCTTGACCGAGAACCGGCGCGACTCGCCCGCCGCCAGCGTCCCGGCTTCCAGCACGACTTTGCCCTTGCCGTCGGCGGTCTGGATGCCGGCCGGCAGGTTATCGACGATCTGGACGTTCTGCGCCGCGCCCGTGCCGGTGTTGGTCACGATGAAGTCGACCTGAATCGGCTCACACAGCAGGGCCTCGGCCGGGGCGATCTTCCGCAACGCCAACGTGGGCTCGACGACCTTGACGATGGCGGAATCGCGGATGGTATGCGTGATCGCCGTCAACTGCTCCAGGGGCCTCGAGCTGGTGGCGACTCCGGAAATCCGGATGCTTCTATTGGCCCTGGGGCCCAGGGATTCGATCTCCCAGACCAGCTTGTTGCCCTGCATCTGGGCCGTCGGTTCCGAGGCACTGAACTGAAAGTCCTTGGAGACGGTTTCTGTGATCGTGATGTCCGTGAGCATCGCCTCGGTCAGATTGCTGACCCGGATGACGTAGGAAAAGGCGGTGTTCAGGCGCACTTCCTCGGGCATCGTCTTGTCCACCTGCATGATGCCGAAGTCCGACCGGGGATAGGTGAAGGAAAGGACGTGTCCCCCGCTCTCGTCCACGGACACGATTCGCCCCAAGGGTGTCACCTTTTCGGACGCGGGGGGTCTGAGTCCCGACCCCATCGGCTGCAGCGGCTCCGTCGAGGCGGTCATGACCACCGGCGGGGCGGCCGGCTCCCGTGCGGGTTCTACGGTCGCTTTGACCACCGGTTCCGCCTGTGGTTGCGCGGCAGCCGGGGCGGCGACCGCAGGCGCCGCGGCGGGCGCTCGGGATCTGGACCGCGAGGCCGGAAGCTTGGCGACCGTCGGTCGCAGGTCCTTATCCCAGAAGTAGGCCCTCCCGCCATTACCGGCGGGCTGGAACTCGCGGTCGGTCTGCCCCTTGGATGGGCTCCGGCATCCCGACTGCAACACCGCAGACACCAGTATCAGAATGATCCAAGCTCTCTTCATCACATCTCACCCCCAAGGGACAACCTCGCGTCTGGGGGGCTTCGGTCCCCAAACGCACTCTCTTATCTACAATATACAAAAGAACGATTGTAGGCACAAGACAGGGACTATTGCCACCGTTGGCTAATTATACCACCTTGCCTATCTTGAAGTCAAGAGCTAAGTTGTGCCAGCATGGTGGATTGCGCCGGACGGGACGTGGCATCCGGGCAGATTGCGTTGCGCCCCGACGTTATCAGACCGGCAATCCTGACCGGCGCGAGGGAAATCGCTTGCATCGGTACGACTGTGCCGCTATCGTGCCTCTTTTCGCAGTCACCATTCATACTCACTGGTTGGGAGGCCGGCGACGTGAAACGATCCGCTCTTGAGCAGCTTATCTCCGAGCGTGTCCTTATCGGCGATGGGGCGATGGGGACCATGTTGTACCAGCAGGGGGTCTTTCTGAACCGCTGCTTCGATGAGCTGAACCTTGGCGATCCAGGCCTCATCAAGAAGGTCCACAGCAGTTACATCGAGACCGGGGTCGATTTCATCGAGACCAATACGTTCGGGGCGAACCGGCTGAAGCTGTCGAGATTCGGCTTGTCGGCCGAGGTCGAGGCGATCAACCGGGCCGGGGTCCATATCGCCCGCGAGGCGGCCGGAGAGGCGGTCCTGGTGGCCGGTTCCATGGGACCGCTGGGAACCGAGCTGACGGCTCATGGTCCCATAACGGCGCAGGAGGCCCGGCAGATCTTCGAAGAGCAGGCCCGGGCTCTGGTCCAGGCCGGGGCGGACCTGCTGATTCTGGAGACGTTCTCCAATACCGAAGAGTTGCTGATCGCGATCGAGGCCGCCGCCGGTCTGGGGGATGTGCCGATCCTCGCGCAGATGACGGTCGGCGAGAGTCAGGAGACGAT
>VGYL01000554.1 GCA_016872975.1 Planctomycetota bacterium | reverse complement strand
ACATCTTCTTGTTGCGGCCGAAGGCCGCGCTGGGGGAATGGCGGAAAACTGGAGCAATGAAGTCGGGGGCGGCGAGAGGCACCCCCTCTCCCCAGCATTCCAGTATCCCAATATTCCATCATTCCGTCCCTCTTCCCCGAGGTTCGGCCCCGTGAACCGCCTCCGCCGAACGTCGCAAGGGCACGCGACGCGATTGGATGCCGGCGGTACGGGCGGGACGTGCGTCGCTTGTCCGCCCCTGAACCGCCCTGTGAGTCGCTTACGGGACGGAATTCTGAAATGTGAGGGAACGATCGCGCTCGGCGAAGCAGGCGAGCGCAAGTAGGGTGCGCCCCCAGGAAATCATCAAGCTGATCCGCTACCGTGCTGCCGGAGCGAACTTCTGGATCCGGTGGTTGTGGCTGTCGCTCACGTAGACGTTGCCTTCTCGGTCCACCGCGATGCCCAGCGGGACGTTGAATTGGCCCGGAGCCTCGCCAAACTCGCCCCATTTGGTCAGGAACTGGCCCGCCGTCGTGAATTTCTGCACGCGGTGGTTCTGGCTGTCGGCGACGTAGACATTCCCCTCCTTGTCAACCGCCACAGCCGCCGGGAAGTGGAACTCACCATCCCCGCTGCCCTCCCTGCCCCATTTGGCCAAGAACTTGCCGTCGGAGTCGAATTTCTGAATCCGGCTGTTCTGACGGTCGCAGACGTAGACATGCCCCCCCTCATCCACCGCAATCCCTTCCGGCGTGTCGAACTGGCGATCCCCCGTCCCCTTATCGCCCCAGCTCTTGACGTACTTGCCCTGGGCGTCGAGCTTGTGGACACAATGGCCGCTCTGGTCCGTCACGTACATGTTGCCCGAACCATCCACCGCGGCGCGGGCCGGATACTTGAATTTGTCCTTGGCCGTCTCCGGCGCACCCCACATGGAAATGAGTTCCCCATTCGGCTCGAATTTCCTGATCGAAGGGATGCCGTAATCCCAGTCGACATCAACGCTGTCCACGGCGTAAACCCTGCCGACGCCATCGACCGCTACGCCGCCGAGTTCACTGAAGCCGCCCTCACGCGGGGCGGCGATTGGGAACTTCGCGACAGGCTTTCCGTCCGGGGAGAGCCTCCATATCGATACGCCGGCCAAGTAAGAGACGTATACGTTCCCGGCCCTATCCACCGTGATCGGGCCGTTGGGGATTCCGTCCTTTGTCCCAGTGATCTCCCCGCTCCACTTACTAGTCAACTTGCCATGGGCGTCGAATTTCCTAATCGACCCGCGTCTGCTGAGGTTAAGGTGGAAGTCGCACGGGTCCGCGAGAGCTACGACATAGAGACACCCCGCCCTGTCGACACACATGCCTTTCACCATTGCCAGCCCATCGTTCGTGAAACCCCCTTGACCATAGTCGCCAATCAGGTGGCCTTCGGCGTCATATTTCTCGATTCGATTCTCAAACGCATAGTAGCTGTTGCCGGCAGAATCGGCCGCCACGGCTCCGGCGTTACCGGATCTGGGAGCTACCATTATCTTCCGGGTCCACGTCGCCAGGAACCCGCCGTTCGCGTCAAACTTCTGCATGCGATGTGTCCCATTGGCGAGTTGATCCCCGACCCACACGTGCCCGGCATCATCGACCGCCAGGTAGAACAAGTCGCTGAACTGGCCGTCCCCTGTGCCCCTGGCCCCCCATTTCGCGAGGAATCTCCCGTCGCCGGTGAACTTCTGCACGCAGCCGTTGAAGGAGTCTGCCGCGTACGTATTGTCCGAGGGACCGACAGCAACGGCGCAGAGATCCTGGAACTGACCGTCGCCGTTTCCGGTACCTCCCCACCTGCCAACGAGCTTCCCGTTAGAATCGTACTTGTGCACTTCGTTGGCACCAAGACAGGCGACGTAGAGATTGCCTGAGACATCGGTCGCCATACCGATGACCCCGGACCAGGTCTCGCCTCCCCATTTGGAAGAGAACATACCTTCTGAATCGAATCCCTGAATACGATAGTTCCAGAGGTCCGCGACAAAGACGTGGCCTGATGGACTTGCGGCGATGCTCCCCGGCAGGTTAAGCAGACCGTCTCGAGCGCCGGCACACCCCCATTGCGAGATCACGTTTCCCTTGGGATCGAGCTTGAGCACCTCGTGTGAGTTCTCGCAGGTCACATAGACGTTGGAGTGAGAATCCACCGCAAGGCGACGAGCTTGGTCGCCCGGCGTCTCCCATCTGGCGAGGAATTCTCCCCCCGTTGTGAACTGCTGAACGGAATTCCCGTCAAGAACGTATACACCTCCTCCTTCGCCGATGGCCACGCTGCGGGCACCGCCTGCGAAGATTCCATCCCCTTTGCGCGAGACTGTCCCCAAGGCGCCCCATTTCGCGAGGAATTTGCCGGAAGCGTCGAACTTCTGCACACGGCCGTTGGCCATTTCCGTGACATAGGTGTTGCCTTCTGTATCCACCGCAATCGAGCCGGGTCGCTGGAACTCCCCGTCCCCGCTGCCGGCTTGCGCCCCCCACTGCGAAAGGAATTCTCCCTGCGGCGAGTACCGTTCAATCCGTACGTCATGGGTCCGGTTGAGTTTGGGCGAGTAGTCGACCGCCAGCACCAGAATATTGCCTTGCTGATCCGTGGTCAGATCGGCCGGATACTTGATGCGGTTTGCGTCCGGCGCTTTTCGCTCGAATTGCCCCAGGAACTGCCCATAGGTCGTGAACTTCTGAATCCGACAGTGTTCCCACTTGCCCCCATCGACATCCAAGACATAGACGGTCCCGAAACGGCCCACCTTCACACTAACAATTGTGTTGAATTGCCCGTCGCCCTGGCCGGGACTGCCCCATTGCATGATGAACCTGCCCTCGGAGTCGAACTTCTTGACCTTGTATTTGCCGCTGTCGCCGACGTAAACATTCCCCGAGTTGTCTATGGCGATGCCCTTGGGTTTGAAGAAGTGCCATCCCTGGGGCGCCTCCGGCCAGACTCTGGCGAGATGGTATGCCTCTTCCGCTGGGAGCCTGCCTGAGAGCATCCCCAGTATCACCGCCACGATAAGTAGTCTTGTCGCATGCATCTGGTCACCTCCCGTTTGCTCTGCAAGCCTGTGGATATTTAGAAGTTGCTCTGTCTCTCCCGCCGGTCGTGCGCCCCGGTGGGAAGAGAGGCCCGCTGCGACGGCGAAGAGCGGTTGACGCGGTCTTCCAGTTCGGCCATGCGGAAGTAGAGGGCGGAAATGGCCTTCTGCTGGCGCTCCTGGGATTCGGCGATTTGCCTTTGCTCGTGGATGGCCGCCACCTGCTGTTCGGCTGCTCCCAGCCTGGTCTGCAGGTCCTTGCCGGTCCGCCCCAGGACCAAGCAGGCTGCCAATAATGAACCGATCACGAGGAGGGCGGCCCAGCGCTCCAACCGGCCGAAGCGGAGCCAGCCGGACCGGTCCTGCGTCCGCGACCCCGTGGCCGCGGTCTGCTCGGCCTTGATCCCATCGAGCACCGCCTGTCTGGCCGCCGGCGATAGAGTCGGCAGCGGCGCTGTCGCCCCCGCCCGGCGGATCGCGACCAGGTCCAGGCAGAAGGCCCGGCACGCCGGGCAGTCGTGCAAGTGGTCGGCCGTCAGCCGCAGGTCTTCGTCCCCGGCCTCGTTGTCGAAGAGGGCCACGATCCGCGTTTGAGATTCGTTGCACGCTGTCATGAGTTCACCTCGCGTTTACCTCTGTACCGGAATTTCTATTGAGGTCCGGCCCCGTGCAGGCCGTCCCGCCAGGGTTGCAGCAACTCGCGGAGCCGCCGGACGGCCTCGACTTTGCGCGAGCCGACCGTCCCCACGGGACACGCGAGCACCTCGGCGACCTGCTGGTAGGACATTCCCTCCTGTTCCGTCAGCACATAGACCAGCCGCAGGGCCTCGGGGAGCCGGGCAATCGCGTCCGTGACGGCGGTTTGCAGTTCCCTGGCGAGGATCGGGCGGTCCACTGCGTCCGGGGCAGCAGGCTCCTCGGTCGCTGCGAACGGATTCATGGCGGCCCCCGGCTGATGATCCTTCCGGCGGTTCTGTTTCTGCCGCTCATGGAGGAAATGGTTCTTGGCGATCTGAAGCAGGTACGTGGAGAACTTGCCGGTCGGCTCGTACCGCACGCGGGCCCGCCAGAGCCTCAAGAATGTCTCCTGCGTTCCATCTTCCGCCGATTGCCGATTAGCCGAGAGCCGCCAGAAGAAGCCGAAGACCCGCGGCTCATACCGCCGCAGCAGTTCCTCGAAGGCAGAAGTGTCCTGTTTCTGCACCAGGGCCATCAGTTCCTCGTCGGTGTAGGTGTCCATAGCAAAACATGTCCTCGCGGACCGCGCGGCCGTCTACCAAGGTATAACCCCGCCGGAGGCAAAAAACTCGCTCATTCTTGCGAATGTCTTGATCTGTATGGCGGGCCGTGAAGATGATGGGTCTCACAGACCGGAGTGCTCGGTGCACGTGGCTGGGGACAAGGACAATGGGGCTTCGTGGGGATGGCCCTGTCGGTTTCGCCTTGCGTGTCGCGGCGGGCGACATTATCCTCGGGCCATCTTTGGAAAGGAGCAGAAGCATGACCGCAGGACTACCGGCAGACGCGCAAGGCAAGATCGTCGTTTTCGGCGCGAAACGCATCCGCCGCATCTGGCACGAGGAACAGTGGTTCTTTTCCGTGGTGGACATTGTGGCGGCCTTGACCGACAGCGCTGACCCCAAGCAGTACATCAAGAAAATGCGGCGCCGTGATCCCGAGTTGGACGCCTACTGGGGTACAGTTTGTACCCCCCTTGATCTACCCGCCCCGGATGGCAAGATCCGCAAGTCCAATTGCGCCAATACGGGAGGTATCTTTCGCATCATCCAGTCCATCCCCAGCCCCAAGGCGGAGCCTTTCAAGCGGTGGCTGGCCCAGGTCGGGTACCAACGCGTCCAGGAGATTGAGAACCCCGAGTTGGCCCAGCAGCGCATGAAGGAGCTCTACCAGGAGAAGGGTTACCCGGCCGACTGGATCGAAAAGCGCATGCGCTCCATCGCGATTCGCGACGAGTTGACCGATGAGTGGAAA
>VGYL01000553.1 GCA_016872975.1 Planctomycetota bacterium | reverse complement strand
GTTCTTGACTAACGCACCCTCTGATGAGACGGAATCTATCACCCTGACGGTTGTCATGGGGTCGTTGCGATGCGCGACATCAACTCGCAGGAAGACGAGCGTAGCCAACACTGCCACCACAACGACCGATGCCACCGCGATCTTTAGAGATACGAGCCCCTGCCACCATTTCGCGGCCGTGGAAAGCGATGGTTCCTGACCGGGTGTTGTGGTCATTGAGGGCGAACGGCTCTCGGCCTTGTTCACCTCGTCCCACGTGATGCGTATCTTCTCTGGGTTATGGTTCATCGCCACCCCTCTCTTTATCCGCGGCGTGTTCAGGCTGGACTGTATCGCCTGTGGTGTCTGTGGAAGTTTGGCGAGATGGTGCGGCATTCACGCGTTCGGCGGCTTTCTCGGAAGACCCTTTCGCGTCTTTCACGGCTGTTGGCTTGACCGGATCCGGCCGCCGGTCGTGTCGCAGTCGCTCGAACAACGAAGAGTGCTGAAGAGCCCGCAGTCCGAGTCCGACGAGCAGAGCCAAGAGAATCGCGGCTGCCCCAAGAAGCAGCGCGCGTAGGACTCTGCGAGAACGCAGGAACGCGAAGTCCAGACGTGGCTTCGGTCGCGGTATATGCCCAGGCATGGGATGCGCGGGTTCAGGCTTTGGGGACGCTTCACGCGAGACCTCGCTCACGACGCCGTAGCGTTCAAGACGGCACACGTCTCCGCCGTTCCATCCAAAACAACCCTCCTCGTCGGAGTGGGGATCGTAGACCCATGCGAGACTCCCAGGGTCGGAGAAGAAGTTCTCATGGATGAAGGTGTCGTGATCAGACAGAAAGACGCCGAATCCGGGGTGCGAGTGATACCACCCCACGATGGCTTGCCCGCTGTACTTGCGGTCCTTCTCCTCGTGGATTCTAACCCAGGCTTCTTGGGTGAAAGTAACGTGGGCTCCGCCCTGCGCCGCACCTTCCCCAGGAACCGACCCCGTGACGGTTGTCGCCCCATCACCCTGACGACCAATCAATACACCGCATATCTCGGCGTGAGGCGATCGCCTAGCATGCTGCCGAATGTTCTGAAGCACCGGGCCATAGAAACTTACGGAGCGGGCCGGCTGGCCACCCGATGGCTTGTGCCTGTGCTTCTTTTTAGACATTCTTGATTACCTCAGCTTCAGTCCAGCCCGGCTAGTACGGTCGCCCGGTCGGCGTCCATGAGAATGCGCATCTCTCGATCGCGGGAACGAGCTACGAACACGTCGTATGGAGGTAGCCCCATGCCCGCGACGGTTCGGTTCCCGTACGTTTCTTTCCCTCCAAAGCCGTGGATTGCCGCAACCTCCATCGCCTCTCCATCGACCGAACATTTGCCTTCATCCACCGTGACCGTTCCAGCGCACGCGTAAATATCCCGCGAGAGGCCGCACTTTGGGCACTTGAGAGCCTGAATGACATCTCGACTGAAGTCCAAGGAGACGTCGGTTGCCGCCAACTCCTGCTGCGCAAAGGCATGCAACTCCGCGACGGTCGTCTTGTTCGATGGCTTGGGCCAGTAAGTTGTATGGTCGTAGACCTCGTGGCTCATGCACTCCTCGTGCGGGGTGTACTCGACCACATAGGAGGTATGATTCATACCCTCGAACACGAAGCCTTTCCCCGCAAGGACTGGTAGCCCGTGAAGGAGCTTGACGGCCTCCTGGACCTGAATACCCGCAATCACGGACGATGTCGTGGGCGTTGTGGGGGTCTTGCCCCCCTGTATTTCCTCGCGGGTCAGTAGTTTGCACGACATGCGTCGGTCCAGTATCTTCCAATCCACTTCCCCAAGCGTGCATTCGTAGCATGGAGGCTTGCCAGGGAGAAAGACGCGGGCGACGCCATTGATTCCCTCAATGGCCCCGTCAATCCACGGGCGGTTCATTTTCCAAGCAGCTCGGTTAATCCACAGGCGCGCCTCTCTGTTGTCCAGCGCACCGAGTATCACATCCGCCCATCGGAACACCCCGAGCCCCAAATCATGTCTCACGTTGCCGGATATGGCTTTGACTTTGCATTCTGGATACAAGTCGCGTGTTCTCTCGGCGGCTACGTCCGCCTTCGGACGGCCAACATCGCTTGGCCGGAAGAGGACGCTCCTCGACAGGTTCGAGATCTCGATGGAATCCAGATCGATGACAATCACATGGCCGATGCCGAGAAGCGCTAGGTTCTTCAGAATCTCGTTGCCGATAGCACCAGCACCCACGACGAGGATCTTCGCGGATCGGAGCTTCGACTGATCCCACCAGTCAATCAGGCCGAAACGACTGAACCTGTCCTCGGACAGGTCGGCGTTCGAAATGGAGACTGGTGTACGCGCGAGTTCCATGGGGCTATCCTGCGGTGATTTCTGGCTGCAACCTGAGGATGTCGCCATCTTTCACTCCAGACACAGACAACGTCTGCTGATCCTGCAGTTGCCGGCCGGAGTTCTTGTGATGGAATTTGTAGCTAAGGGGTGCTCCATCGGGTCCCGTCCTGGGCAGGCTCAGGCGCCCAACCAGAACACTGATGAGCTTGTTGACGGGGGCATCGTCGGGCAACTCGACCGGAACTCGCTTGTTCTCGGTCGAGTCAAAGACTGTGACGTTGATCGTGGCCATATATCAGTCTCCTTTCGGTGTTGGTTCGCTTGTGCCGCGCACGTTCGTCTGTCTCTCTGCCTCGTAGTTCATGGCGGCCAAGGCCGCAACGGCGAGACGGCCTTCACTAGAAAGCGCCCACTTCTCGGCATCGAGTATGTCGTCTGTGCGCACCGCGAAGTTTAGGTTCTCGGCATTTGGGCTCTTGGCCTTGTCGATGACGCTCTGGATGATTGCGACGAGCCGGCCATTGGGATCGTAGACCGGGCCTCCGCTGTTGCCGGGACTCACAGGAGCCGATATCTGGATGATGTCTTTGCCCCGGGTTTGCGCGACAAGTCCCGCAGAAAGGGAGAACGCCAAGCCCTCAGGATGGCCGATGACGTAAACCTGCTCGCCCACTTCGACGGTCCTGAATCTCCGCATGGGTTGAATAAAATGACTGCGAGCATCCTGACGCGCGACCCACAATAGTGCTAGGTCCAAGTCCCGATGCAGACCCGCAATCACTGCGCTGGCGCATTGTCCATCCTTGAGCGTTACGCCAATGCGACCGCCTAGCTTTGCCGCCGGCGTGAGCGCGTCGATGACATGCCGGCTAGTGACCACAAGACAGCCATTGCTGCCCGCAAAGGCAAGCGCTCCGGCACCACAGAAGTACGCGGCTGCGCCGGAGGATGGGATCCCCGGGTTGCCGGCGCGATGGACGACAACGACGAGCGGCGAAAGCTCCTGCGCAATCTCGCGACCGCTCAGCACGCGGGTGGACGGGAGCAACGGAAAAGTCTCGAGGGAAATCGCAGACGGGATGGCAGCCTGATGCAGCAAGGCAAGAGGCGACCACAACAGGAGCCCGAAAGAGAGAGTTGTCCACAGCAGGCCGCTGACCAGCAGGAGACAGCAATAGTGAAAGGCATGTGCATGTCGTACGGGCAGGCTCCGATGTCTAGCCGTCACGAGAGCGCCGATGATGATGGGGAAAAGGAGCGGAGGGCACAGAACAAGTAGTGCGGTCAGGAGTCTCCACCAAAGAGGAAGGGGGCGGCAGTCGGAGAGGCCGGAGGGGGGCGCCGTTGCACGTTCGGCCAAGTCATCAGAAGTGATGACGATCTTCTCCTCGTCACTCATCGCGGCATTCTCCCTCTTGAACCGCCTACTTGGACGACGCCGACGGCTGCGCGAGAGGGGCGGTGGAGACCGGCGTGCGGCACACGACCAGATCTCTCCATTCCCTGTCGCCAACCTTGAACTCCCTATACAGCGCCATCGCCTTTCCATCGGCGCGTCGCCACGCCTTACGAACGTGGCCCTCTCGAACGAGGACGCTTTCTAGATCTTCCTTCCACTCAAGTTTTCCGTCGTTGGCAGCCAGGTATTTGGCGAAGAGGTCGACCGTTAGATCGCAAGTCTCGAAGTACATGAACTCAACTGTGCGCTGCCCGTCAGCATCGGAGAAGAATGCATTCCTAGACACACCAGGGGGACCGCCATAGAGTCGGACTTCCTTGACCGTTGCCGGCAGAGCCTGGGCCGAGGCAGTGAACACTTCTCGCGTGCAGATGCGAACCGGTGGTCCGAGTGCCTTTTCCAGTGAATCTGTCGTCGCATCAACCGATCCTGATGACGCGCGGGCACTGACCGCGGCAAGTGCGATCATCGTCCGAATCACGGCACTCCATTTCATGCCCCACCTCCTGCTCATCCCCTTTGCCCCGACCGTCCGGCCGCGGGGCAACGAAGACAATCTTGTTCGAAGACTAGAACGCATGGGCGCAGGAGGCAAGAGAGCAATCGCACAATTCGCTGCCGATCCACACACGGGTCGGGACTGACACGAGGCGGCGGTGGTGGTATGTGTGGGGCGGAAGATCGGTCGCCCTCGCGGTGAGTGCGCGGGGCGGGGAGCTTGCGGGCCATGGCACTGAAGAAATCGGAACTCTATTCCTCGCTCTGGGCGAGCTGTGATGAGCTGCGGGGCGGGATGGATGCGAGCCAGTACAAGGACTACGTCCTCGTCCTGCTGTTCGTGAAGTACGTGAGCGACCGCTGCCGTGCCAGCCCCGATCAGATTTGAGGGGTGGTTAGTCCCCGTTGGATTCGCTGCTGAGGCGGGTCGATCCCGAGCGGCTTCCCTTGCGCATGCTCTGAAAGTTCGGCTCGACGACCTGTATCCGCCTCCAAGGCGCGAGTGACCGCACCGGCCCCGGCAGGTGCGAATATTGTCGCATTATGTTGTATCCGACGACATGGCGCGGGACATGATGAACTGGACGCGCGAGGGACGCGGGAAGAACCTGACGCCGAACCTCGACCGCCTCGCCGCCGAGGGCGTGATCCTGGAAGGCCAGCATATCGTGTCGCCGGTCTGCACCCCGAGCCGCTTCAACTGCCTGACCGGCCGCTACGCAAGCCGCGACCGGAGCCCGGAGTTCGTCCGCCTGACCGAGCAG
>VGYL01000552.1 GCA_016872975.1 Planctomycetota bacterium | reverse complement strand
ATCGGCCGCAACCAAAAAGTTCGTCCCAGAGAAAAGCGTTGTAACGTACTGTGGATCAAGACGTTACGAACGCTCGAATCAAAATCGAGCACGAAAAACAACGTTCTGCAAGATTGTAGTACAGAGAAGAGCCCAGGTGAGAGGGCCAGGAGGTAGGAAGCTCAGAAAGTCGGAGGGCCGGGTGTTCTTCCCCATGATGTGTTTGGGACCCCGACCTCAAGGGCGGAAGGGCTGGTTGGTAGTGGCGTCGTCAGACGCTATCGCTATATGCTCTTACGAGCACACTACAAACGGCGGGCTTGACGTACGAAGAACCCAATTGGAATCGGGATTACCGGTTCCGGTCCAACAGCACGACGGCCAACTGCCGTAACGCGGCGGCGGGCGCGGCGAAGGACTCCAGCAGTGCCACGGCTTGCCGGGCGAGTTGTCGCTCCAGCTCCTTGGCCGTCTCGATCCCCACGACGGCCGGATAGGTGCACTTGGCGGCCTGGACATCCTTGCCGGCGGTCTTACCCAACTGCTCGCTCGAGGCGCTGACGTCCAGAATATCATCGGCGATCTGAAAGCCCAGGCCGATCTTCAGACCATACTGTCCCAGCGTCTCCAGCGGCTCCGGACCCGCGCCGCCGCACAGGGCGCCCATCCGGGCGGCGCAGCGGAACATCTTGGCCGTCTTGTTCGTGTGGATGTATTCGAGCGTCTCGAGGCTGCCGGCGGTGTTCTCGGCCTGCAAGTCGGCCACCTGGCCGGCGATCATGCCCGCCGGTCCCGCGGCGTGGGCCAGCTCGCTGATCAGCCGGACCGCCAGCGCGGGATCGTCGATCCGGTCGGCCAGGACCTCGAAGGCGAGCGTCAGCAGGCCGTCGCCCGTCAGAATGGCGGTGGCCTCGTCGAATGCCTTGTGACAGGTCGGCCGCCCGCGCCGCAGGTCGTCATCGTCCATGGCCGGCAGGTCGTCGTGGACCAGCGAGTAGGTGTGGACCATTTCCAGTGCCGCCGAGGCGATCCGGGCGTTGGCGTTGTCGCCTCCGGCGATCAGCTCGCAGCACCACAGGACCAGGGCCGGGCGAATGCGCTTGCCGGGGCCCGACAGGGTATAGCGGAGCGCCTCCCGCAGAGCCCGCGGCACCTCGCGCTGCTCGGCCAGAAGTCGCTGGAGGGTCTCGTTGACGATCTGAACCTTCTCGGCCAGAGAGGCATCGAAGTCAAGGTTGGTCGCACGTGATGAAGGCATAGGGTGAAGCCGATTTACTACTTACCATTTACCATTTACAATTGCCGCTAGTACCGCGACTCTGGGTGAGGTTGCTTCGTCGCTGCGCTCCTCGCAATGACATGATTGCCGCGCTCGGCGAGTCTCGCTCGCAATGATATAGGCCGCCCACGTATGTCATTGCGAGGAGCTTCGGCGACGAAGCAATCTCTACTCGACAGTCTCAGGACTTGCGAAATGCCGTACTAGCCGGGCTTTCCGCGGGAAACAAAGCACTGAGCCTGCCTCATAATAAATAGTAAATGGCAAATAGTAAATCACCAATGATCCTGGTTCTCGGCGTAACCGCCTCCGGCAAGGCCCACCTGGGGTTCGAATTGGCGAAGGCCCTCGGCGGCGAGATCCTCAGCGTGGACTCCATGAAGGTCTACCGGCGCATGGACATCGGTACGGCCAAACCCTCCCGCCAGGCGCAGCAGCAGGTCCGCCACCATCTGATCGACGTGGTCGAGCCGAGCGAGTCGTTCAGCGTGGGCCTGTTTCTCGACCACGCCCTGGCGGCCATCGACGACATCCGTCGGCGGAGCAAGGCCGTGGTTGCCGTGGGCGGGACGGCCTTGTACCTCAAGGCGCTGCTCTACGGCCTGTTCGAAGGCCCCGGCGGCGACGAGGGAATCCGGGCCGAGTTGCGGGCCCGGGCGGCCCAGGAAGGCTGGGACCGGCTGCACGAGGCCCTGCGACGGATCGATCCGCAAGCGGCCGAGCGCATCAGCACCAACGACGCCAAACGGATCATTCGCGCCCTGGAGGTCTACCAACTGACCGGCAAGCCCATTTCGAGCTTTCAGAAGCAGTTCGACGCCGAGCAGCCCCGGCACGATTGGACGATGATCGGCCTGCGGCGGGACAAGGCGATCGAGAGCCAGCGGATCAATGCCCGTGTCAAGAAGATGATCGAGCAGGGCCTGGTGGAGGAAGTCCGAACGCTGCTGGCGGAGGACAAGCCCCTGAGCCCGCAGGCACGTTGCGCCATCGGCTACGCGGAGATCATCGAGCATCTGGCCGGCCGCATGAGCCTGGAGGACGCGGTCGAGGAGATCAAGAAGAACACCCGCCGCCTGGCCAAAGGCCAGCGCACGTGGTTCAAAACGTTCCGGCAGGTGAACTGGCTCGACGTGGAGCCGGAGGAATCGCCCGAGCACGTCGTCGAGCGGGCCCAACGACTGATCGCCCCTCCGCCCGATCGACCTGCGCCATAGGTTCTGTGTCCAGATTCAATTCCGTCCATCCTGTAGTAACAGCTTGGGATGGACTCGGGTGGCAGCCTCAAGTCCTCCGGACTTGGGGATGGCCGCCCTGGCGTCTGTTGTGTGCTCGTAAGAGGATGAGATAGCGTCTGACGACGCCACTACGAACCAAGCCTTTCGCCCTGGAGGTTGCCACGCGGAAGTTGCTTCTGAGCCTTGGAGCGGATCGTTGTCTATTCGGCCGACGCGGGCGCCAGAGGCTCACGCGGCGGAGCCATCTGAAGCTCCTGCTGGGCCCGGAGCATCGCGGCGGCCTCGCCGAGCACGAGTTGCTTGATCAGGCCCCGGGGAACGACGGTCATGCCCAGGTTCAGGACTCGCTCTTCGACGGTGGAGGCGACCGCACGGGCCATCTGCGGTCCCAGGGCGGATTCGACCGTCAGGTCGTGAACGATCCGGCCTTTGTCCCAGGGCATCCGCTCCGGCGGCTGGCGCGTCCGGTGGAGCCGCTCCACGTCGGCGAAATCCCGCACATCGATCGCGAGGACCTCGGTGCGGGCGCGTTTGAGCCGGCGCTCCAGGGCGTGTTCCCCCAACGCCACGGCCGCGGTCTCATGGCCTGTCGAGGTCAGAACCGCTTTGATCATGGAGAGGATTTCGCTGGAGCCGACTTGGCGCTGGTGCGGTTTGCGGTAGAGGTAGTAGGTTACCACCTCGGCCAGATCCTCCGCCATCGCGATGTCGGGCCGTCCGGCGGCCGAAAAGGCGTTATTGATCGCGCCGACGACCTTGGTGTGGATGTACTCCTCGGTCGTGCCGTCAGTCTTGATGACCCGCAGTTGCCTGTTCATGCGACCGGTTGCCTCCGTGCAAGATCCACCGGATCGGATAATGGAATGCCGGGTGGCGTGGGGCCCCCTGCTCCCATTGTTCCCCTATTCCATCATTCCATTCCTCAATGCTCAAAGAGCTTGAGCTGGTCGGCCGGCTCGATCTCCTGAATCGCCCGGCTGACCTCGTCGATCAATTCGCCGGCATCGTTGAACTCCCGATAGACGCTGGCAAAACGAATATAGGCGACCTTATCCACGTCGCGCAGGTGCTTCATCACGCACTCGCCGATGAAGGCGGACGTCACCTCTTTGTCGGAATTGCGGAAGATGTCCTCCTCCGTCCGGTCGGCGATCTGCTGAATGTCTTCGGCCGAGATGGGTCTTTTGTAGCACGCCTTCTGCAGCCCGGCAATCACTTTCTCCCGCTCGTACGGCACGCGGGATTTGTCCTTTTTCACCACGTGCAGCCGGAAGCTCTCCCCGGTGCGCTCGTACGTGGTGAAACGCCTCTCGCAGGCCAGGCACTGGCGCCGCCGTCGGATCACGCGTCCCGCGTCGCTGGAGCGGGAATCGACGACCTTATCACTGTCTTCCTTGCAAAAGGGGCATCTCACGACTCAGATTGACCTCCGTGCTCGCGATTGTCTCGAACCCATACCGCGCCGGACATCCATTTCCCTGCACAAACAACCATGCTACATCTATTAGTGATGCCGCCCATTGTATGCTCAAGATGTGGTATGTCAAGCGAAATTTCCAACCAGCAAGTGGTAGCAAGCGATTCTCATGGGATTCTTGAGCACATGCGCCCGGCGCCGAAAGAAAGCCTCTGCGTCCGAGACGCAGAGGCTAACTCGGAAAGAAACTCACATAGCCCCCCCAAAATTCGTTGTGCCCTGGCTCCTGTTCCGAGTTTGGGCGTGCAGGCCGGCCTACGGGGTCTTTTTCTTCGGCTCGTCGTCCCCGCCGGTGCGGCACATCCCTGCGCGTCACCCGGAAACGACTCCGACATCCGTGCGTCCTGCTGATCCCCTTTCACCCAAAGTCTACGATAGAAAAGGGCGGAAGCCAAATGGAGTTTCAACGGGTGCATGACCATTTCTGCACAGGCATCCCGGCCCAGACCACCACCGGAAAAGGGGACATTCTACTTTTCCCTCCAAGGAGAGGAAAAGTAGAATGTCCCCTTTTCCTCAAGCCTCACGCTTCCTTAACGGTCGCCTTGCTCCGCAGGGAATCGAGGAAGTCCCCGAGGGCCTGCTCGCGTTTCTGCTCCTTGACTTGGTCCACGATCTGGCCGCGGATCGCCTGGAGGGGCGGGACCTCCGGCGGCCGGCGGTCGTACAGCTTCACGATGTGAAAGCCGAACCGCGAGCGGAACACGTCGCTGACCTGCCCGACGCTCAGGTTGAACGCGACATCCTCGAACTCCTCGACCAGTTGCCCCCGGGTGACGTAGCCGAGGTCGCCCCCGTTGTCCGCGCAATCGGTGTGCTTGCCCACCACCGCCTCGAAGGGGGCGCCGCCGTCGATCTCCTTGCGGGCCTGCGTGATCGCCTCCAGGGCGGTGTCCTCGTCGGTCTGCCAGTTGACGTACTTGACGATGTGCGCGATCCGCACCTGCTCGCCGGTGGTGAAGCGCTCCTTGTTCTGCTCGTAGAACGCGCGCAGCTCGGCCTCGGAAGGCTCCGGCACGCCCGCGTAGACGCTGTTGATCTTGTGCTCGACCTTCATCTGGGTCTCGACCAGCGCCTTGATCGAGTCG
>VGYL01000551.1 GCA_016872975.1 Planctomycetota bacterium | reverse complement strand
CGCGTGGTAAAACCGTAAGCAGCGTGATCGTCGCTCTGTCGCTCGGGGCAGCTTGCGCCATGTGGTACTGTGACGACACCGGGGCTCGTATCTCTCGATGCGAGCCCCGGTTATTTTTGCCAGCGCGGCTGCTGGCGGGTGCCGGGCCCTCGGAAAAGGGGACATTCTACTCTTCCTCCCTGGAAGGGGAAAAGTAGAATGTCCCCTTTTCCGGCGGTGGTCTGGGCCGGGTCGGGACGCCCGCGCAGGAATGGTCATGCACCCGAAAGCCCCAGAAGGATGACGTGACCACACGTTCTTGGTATCATGGTTTCCCGGCTGGGCCATGCAGGCCGATGCCAGGAGAGTTGTGCCATGAACAGACACCGAGCATTCACGCTGATCGAGTTGCTGGTCGTGATTTCCATCATTGCGCTGCTGATGGCGATCCTGATGCCGGCCCTGAGCCGGGCGCGGGAGCAGGCGCGGGAGGTGGTCTGTCGCCGCCATCTGCAGCAGTGGTCCCTGTGCTTCGCCATGTACACGGGCGACTGTGACGGCCGGTTCATGCCGGGCTTTCAGAACGAAATGCGGCTCGCGGACGATCAGGGCGGCGTCGAGAGCATCCAGAATCTGGTCCTGGATGGACACGCGGCCTCCTTCCACCGCGTACAGATAGCCGCCGTAGTCCTCCTTCAACTCGTAGGCCACGGTCTGGCCCGTCCGGAGGAAGCAGGAATACACTTTGGCATCCGAGGCGATGGTGAGACTGCCGGCGTCCTCGTTCGAGACCAGGGGCAGCAGCCGGTTCGTCCGTTCCGCCCGGTCCACACTCTTTTGCTCCACGGCGGGTTTGAGTCCGCAGGTGTGGGGCGTGAACCACATCTGGATAAAGCGCAGGGGCTGATCCGGCCGATGATTGACCTCCGAATGGAACATGCCCTTGCCCACGGTGGTGTGCTGCACCCAGCCGGGGCGCAGGATGCCGCCTTCGCCGTGCCCGTCCGGTACCATACTCTCCACGCTAGCGACCAGAACCTCGCGGCAGGTCCAGGGCATGAAGAAGAGCGGCGTTAGATGGACAAGCCACCTAACGCCTGTGAGTGAGTCTGTGTTGTGTGTCAAAGTCGTGAATCACGGCTCGAACACGAACACCCTCACTCATCGGTGTCATTCTATGAATCGGGCCCAGGCGCGGCTATCGGGGAATTGCCTGTTTTGCCCCTTCCGGAAGCCTATATTCGGCCCAGACACACGAAGATTTACGGCGATCCGCTCAAAGGCTAAACAGGAAGACGGTAGGGGGGCACGCTCCGACTTGGTTGAGCGTGTCTTTCGGGGCTGGCGAGTCAACCAAGCCCACCATGCTCACATTCTACGACACGCACGAGCATACGGCGCTACATACATTCTCCATTCTGAACGCTGATGTCGTCATGGGTCGGTGGGAGGCGCGTGCGGCGGGGTGCCGTCCTCATAGGCCGTGTAGTCGAACTCGGAATAGAGCGCCGTCGCTGCCTGGCGGATATGGTCCATGATGATGGGAAAGTGCATTTCGGGGTAGACCCGCTTCTTCGGGTCATTGCCGTGGGCGACGCGGAGGATCTTGCCGCTTTCCCACTCGCGCGGCTCGATATCGACGGTCATGGCGAAGCCGTGCCGGGCCAGCACCGTGAGCTTGGGAACGGGATAGGAAAGCGGCTGGGCGTCCGGACAGGCCGCGACATTGGGGACCAGCGTGGGGGTGACCATGCCATCGATCAGCCCGATGTCGAAGTTCCGTTTCCTCATCGTCACGAGCAGCGTGATATCGCCGGTATACCATGTGCCCTTGACGGATTCGCTGGCCTGCCGGGCCACGCCGGCCGGCTGAACCCCCAGCGTCTCCAACTCCTCCGCCAAGACGATTCGCATGGCTTCATTGAAGGGATGCTGCGTATCCTGCAGCGCGCGTACGGCGAGGATGGTGCCCAGCAGGTTCGAGAACGAGTCCTCCCAGGAAAACGCCGACTGGAACTCCGTCGGCAGTCCGATGCACTTGAAGCCGAACCACGTGAGGATCTCGTGCCACGTGGTCATGGTATAAGCCAGGTACGGCCCGACGGCCAGCGCGATTTCCCGGGCGATCGCGCGGCGCTGCGACTCGGGGAGGCGGCTCCAGTCGTCCGGATAGGTGAACCGGACGTACTCGCGCGAGCGATCCACCGTCAGCTTGAAGGAAAAACCGCTGTCGTGGTTCATGAGATGCCGGTAGGTCTTGGCCGCCAGGTAGGCGGTCCAATCCGCGGCGATCCGCAGGTGGGCGATGTCGATATGGCCGCCCCGGCAGGTGTAGACGATGCCGTTCCTCTCGGAAGGGCGATAGTAGTAGCCATGCGTCCCCAGGTTCGGCCCGAGAAACGGCAGGCCGAGGACCGCGGCCGGATACGCCCCCCGGCGCGGCCGCGGCGCCCCGCCGAAACCCCGGTAGACGACCTGGTCCGCGGGGCCCGACAGGCCCTGATCCGGAAACACCTGGCAGCCGGACGCCGTCAGCACGAGAAATACAAGACCAGTGAAGTATGGTTTCCAATGCCTGTTGCTCTTGACCATGACGAAACTCCGCGGCGGTCTGGGGCCTCCAGGCGCCGTCAGGGGGATCCGGGCCGGGACGACGCCGGATCGTCTCCGCAAACGTCGTCCCAAGACGGGCATTATAGCGGGAGCCACTGCCGCGTGGCGCGGAAATTCCAAGCACCAAATTCCAAATCCAAAATCCCAAGGCTCAAAACGCTGGCGCCGCGCGGCGGAGCCGTTTTGAATCTTGGATTTTCTTCCATTTGGAATTTGTTTCGGATTTCGAATTTCGAGATTCGAATTTCCGCGCCGCGCGCCTTCGGATTGCTCTCTTCGCCTGGGCGGTGTCGGCCCGGCGGTCTTTCGTCTTCTGCTTCTTCTCCTGCGGACGTTAGCGGGCGGTATAGGCCTTCGGGGGAACCGGGCTCTGGTCGGGGTGGTACTCGGGGCCATAGCGGTTCGCGGCCTCCAGGCGGATCTGGCGCATGAGGATCGGGAAATGTTCCTCGGGATCGATGCGTTTCTGGCGTTTGTCGTCGTGGACGATCCGCAGGAGCTTGCCGCGTTCCCACTCGTGCGGCTCGATCTCCATCTTCATGGAGAACCCGTGCTCGCGCAGCACAGCCAGCCTGGGAATCGGATACAGCATCGGTTCGGCGTCCGGGCATTGGGCGACGTCCGGCACGAGCGTCGGCGTGAGATAGCCGTTCTCCAGTCCGATGTCGAAATTCCGTTTCATCATGTTCACCTGGAAGATGACGTTCCCGGTGAACCATTTGCCGCGGACGGATTCGCTGGCCTGGCGGGCGACGTGGGCCGGCTGGACGCCCAGTCGCTGCATCTCCTGATCGAGGGCGATCTTCACGGCGTCGTTGTACGAGTGCTCCGAATCGTTCAGGGCGCGAATGGCGATGATCGTGCCCAGCAGGTTGGAGTACGAGTCCTCCCAGGAGAATGCCGACGGATACTCCGGGAACGGCCCGATGCACTTGAAGCCATACCAGGTGAGCATCTCGTGCCAGGTCGTCAGGGTCCAGGCCAGGTACGGCCCCACGGCCATGGCCACCTCTCTGGCAATCGCCATCTGCTCGACTTTCGACCGACGGTCCCAATCCTCGGGATAGGAGAAGGTCACGTAACTTCGCGAGCGGTCCACGGCGAGCTTGCAGGAAAAGCCGCTCTTGCGCTCCATCAGATGCCGGTAGGTGGTGGCCGTCAGGTAGGCCGTCCAATCCGCCGCGATGCGAACATGGATCACGTCGATGTGGCCGCCGCGGCAGGTGTAGGCGATGCCGTTCTTCTCGGACAGGCGGAACCGATATCCGTGCGTTCCCAGGTCCGGGCCTTTGAAGAAGGTGCCGATGTTGGAACTGGGGTAGGAGCCAAAACGGACGCGCGGCGAACCGCTGAACCCGCGGTAGACCACTTGGTCCGCCGGACCGGATAGAGCCCGCTCCGGCGTGATCTGGCAACCGACAAGGGTCGGAACCAACACGAGGCAACCAGCGAACCACAATCTCCCAAGCACACGACTTACCATGGCTATACTCCAAGATTACGGCGGACGTTCTGACGCGGTCGGTGGCGTCCGGAATCGTAGCGGTGAGGCATCATCCGTTTCAACGACCGGGTCGTACGGGCACTTACGCGGTGAGACAGAGAGACTGATGACAGGTTTTTCCGCACTTTGCCTTGCGGAATCCACCGAGAGCCGCCGGAGCACACAAGGGGGCTCCCCAACCAACAGCCGCGCGCGGCTCATCTCCCGAATCACCAAGCTCCAAACCAAGACCCCTGCATGGGTTCACAGGCGTCCTAAAAGAATGAGTATATCAGGACTATTTGGTGGAGTCAAATGAAGCCGGCGGGAAAAAATTGCGCTCCACGGCGGGTGCGGCGCAGCGGGGTCTCGCGAATCCGTCCGCCCGAACCCGCGGATGCTCCGACCCGTCTTCCCGGAGGGCGGAATCGTCAGCGAATCCTCATTTTCTCGTAATTGGCCCGTACGTTTTCGGACCCAGACGGCATCGAGGCGACTACTCCTTTGCCTCGGCCACCTTCTTTTCCATCTGGGCTTTCCACTGGTCGCCAAGCTCTTGCACGGTGTGGCCGGTCGCTGTTTTCCAGATTTCCTCGCTGTACTTGCCTTGGCGGGCCGCCGCGTTCAGTCGGGGCACGATGTCCCGGCAATACTCCTGGGTGACCCAGTTAAGGAAGGTGGCGCTGATGCGGTAACTGCTGTCGTAGCGTGCTTGGGCGATGTTTCGGCGGGTGATCTCCGCGCCGCGCGTCTGCGGCTCATACAGGAACCAGCGAATATAGTTGCACATGCCCTCGACGAGAATGAACCGGGCATGGGTCGCCGCATCGTTCTGCGCGGGGGAAGGAACGGTCTTGAATTGGAACTCCGCCGGGGCGGATTCGGCCGGGTTATGCTCGAAGGCGATCTCGATCTCGGCCTGCGCGAACAGTGCCGGCAACAGCACCGTCCAGACGGCGACGACAGACAGGGTACGACGTTTCATGCGACTCTCCTTTTCATATGCG